>JASIKQ010000604.1 GCA_030049565.1 Candidatus Sulfotelmatobacter sp. | reverse complement strand
GAAGCGTCAAAAACCATCGTAGCGGTCCCTAGTGTCCCTGGCGTAGGCGGCGCGAAATCCGCGGCATAGCTGGGGAAGCGCCAGGGCCCCTGGGATCGACGCAGCGGCTGACCCCCATCAGCGCTGCCAGTGCAGGTACAATTCAGTGGCAAAAGGGCGTGCCTTCGGGCTGCCTTTTTTCTGTCGAGGGGTTAAGGATTTCCGTTGGCGCAGCGCCTTCAGCGCTGCAATAAGACGCCCCGCCGTAGACCGGCTTTAGCCACTGACGTGATTGAACGCCATTTTCCAGGGAGTGTATGAGCCGGCACCAGTCGCGGCAGCGACGGCATTCACTAGCCCGGCACGTAAGTGCCGGGGAGAGCAACCATAGAATAAACCGAGTCCGCTTAGCGGACGGCACGCGTTTCCGCAACACACTGCGTAGGAGCTACTGCCTAGACCGGCAAAATTGCGGCTCATAGCGCGCACAACTTAAAGGGAAATCTCTACCGCAGTACTGCCCTGGCAGGATTGCCAAACCCCCACAACTGGCTATCGTTCCATATGATCGTTGCGACCGTGCCCGTGTCGACCGAGAACCAGATCCTTGGCCGCACCGTCGCGGACGCCGAATCAAGGTTTAGGAAGAGGAGGCAGCATGCTTTACTGGACATTAGTCTTCCTGGTGATTGCGATCATAGCCGGGATTCTCGGCTTTACCGGCGTAGCTGCGGCAGCGGCCGGCATCGCGAAGATTCTATTTTTTATCTTCATCGTGCTGTTTTTGATCACGCTGATCTTAGGGCGTCGCAGCACCCCTCCGGTCTAACCGGGCGCGGTTTCCGCCCATAGGTCATAGGTAAAGACAGCTAGGATCGTCGGTAAATAAGAGCTGTGGAGAACTAGCGAGAACCATATCACCACACAAGAAAGGCGCAAGAGTTCGGGCTAAAGCGTCTGTCTCATTGGGAAATGGTGCGGCTAAAGGGCGGCGCACCTGGGTCGGATCGCCTTCAGGCCGCCTCAAGGCTTGGCTGCTGCCTATCGGTGCCAAGCAATTCCTTAACGGCCGCAATTAGAGCGCGCAAGTCACTTTTATCAACCACCCGAGCTATTCCGTGCTTGTTAGCTTCCCGACCGATCAGAGAACCGTACATGGTGTACATAATAATCGGCACGTCTGCTAGAAGTGTGCTGATTTCTGAGGCCGTTTTCAGCCCATCCAGCTGGGGCATTGCGAAATCTAGAATCACCAGATCTGGCTTCAGCCTCGCAGCCTCCGCGATCGCGTCGCGCCCACTCACAGCCTCACCGCAAACCTTCCAACCGGGCTCCGCCTCCAGCGTTCCCCGCACGCGCCGCAGCACCGATTCGTGATCGTCGGCAATGAGAATGCGTACTCCCAAGGGTAATCTCCCCACTTACTCTAGAGAACGCCTGTTGCCGGGTCCATACGCGATTCACCGTATGGTATCGAACACTTCTCCTAAGCGAGGCCATTTCTCGCGTTTTTTGCGAGAAACCTTGCCCTGAGCTAAGGCGCCCACTTCCCGCGTTTTCTTGCGAGAAGTGGGCCATTTCCTTGCACTTACGGGCTTTTTATGCAAAAAATAGCGGCAGTACTTCTCCCGCCGCCTATGTCGCCCGATTCTAAGCCTTCAGATCACCCACTGCGCCACAAGGTCAACTGAGCCTAAGCAAGATGAGAACCTGTGGAAATCGCGTCCAAGCCTTGAAGGGGCGCGGCCTCAGCCGCGGGGGATTTTGGGTGGCGCAGCGCCAGAGCCCCAAGCACGCCCGGTTTTGGCGTGATAGGGTGGAGGGCTTCAGCGCTGCGAGAAAGGCCTTCCCTCTTCCAACGGGGTTTAGCCCAGAGCCCCCAGGGAGAAAAGCTTCCAAAAGGGGAAACTGAAAATAGCGCGGCGCTTAGCACCCGGAAAAGCTGAAAAACAGTAAGCAGTCCGGAGGGACAGTTGGGAAGTTTCTTACCTTTCATGCTTTGAAGGGCGGACTCATACCCTCATCGGGCCAAGACTGCAACTCAGAGAGCTAGATGTACCTGAGCCACCACCACTCCCTGTGCTCTCGCTTGAAATTCATGAGCCATTTGCACGGCACGTAGAGCAGAGCAACGGCGGTCACCCACATCGCGTAAATGAAGAGCAAGCCATGGCCATACTGCTGTGGACGCAAGCACAGCCAGGGTCCTCCATATATAAGCCAAGCGCTGGGCTGGTGGAACACCCAGGCGATCCAGACCGCCATGCTGTGAATCAGGTAGATATGGAGAACGTAATAAAACAGAGGCACGCGACCGAAAACCAGAAGAAATCGAGCCAGTGCTCGTTGCGTATTGATTCTGCCGAACCATGCCAAAACCATGAGTGATGGCCCAAGAGTCATCAGCAGGAATTGCAGGGAGGGGGGATATTTCAAGGTATTGAAGAAAGAAACGATGGTCAGAGTTAGAGTTGCTTGCACGTGCCAGGGACCCGCGACATCCGGAGCCCACGGCTGCAAGCTAGGCTGACCGTTGCCATACAAGCGGAAGATTCTCAAGATTAAGAAAGCAATCGTTAAGATTGCGCCAATGCCACAAAGCTTTTTCGGCCAGTCGCCTTTTCGCAGGAGAGCGCCAAGGGCGTAACCCAAGGCCATTACTCCTACCCACGGAATCAGGGCGAACAGAACGACGAACACACTCTTGCCGGGCACAATCCGAAACCAGCCGTGGCCGTGCAGAAGGAGCCACAAACCTGCGAATTTTCCGAATACAGCAGGATTCACGGAGTCGAGCAGATTGTGAGCAACTATTATTGCCGTGCCTAAACTCGCAATCCAGGGGACTGGCAAACGCACGAGAAGCGCCATTGCCACCATCGACCATCCAAGGGCCCAGAGCACGCCGCTATGCCAGACAGGAAACACAAAAGTCCATCCGTACGACGTGACGGTCAAATCCAGCAACACAAGCCAAAGTCCGCGTGTCCAGAAGAATCTTGAGACTTGCGCGACCGACTTCCCTTGGTCGAGCGACAAGTACCCGCCTGCGCCAGCCAGAAGAAAAAACACCGGAGCACAAAAATGAGTGACGAACCGCGTGAAGAAGAGTGGCCCGGATGTGTCTGAGAGGTCTTCGGGCACCAATCCAAAGCCAAAGAAGATCCGTGCGTGGTCCAGGGCCATGAGGACCATGACCACTCCACGCAGTAAATCAACGCAATCTAGACGCGGTAATCGGACTTGGGCACTCGGCAGGCGCAAAACTTCGCGCACCGCGACAATGGGCGGCATTGAGGCAACAGACTCGACAGCCACTGCAAACTCTCCCCAGCAGGCCCCATGTAGTTGGCCCGAACTTATCACGAACGGCGGCATTCGTAGGGTTACGAAAGTCTCGTTTTGCATCGTCGATTGCTGATGCAAAATCGCGATCACACTCACAAGTAGGGGGGTGGTTGTCGAGAAAGCAAATCCCAACGCCGAAGCCTGAAGCCCGAAAGCCGGAGCCCGAAGCCAGGAATTTTACCCCGGCAATCGCTGCCCGCGCGTCTCCGCGCCGAATGGAATTAAAAGCAATCCGAGCCCAAACGCAATCGATGTCAGCGCGACCGGGATTCCCAGCGACCCGTAATGTCGCACCCCGGTGGCGACCAGAAAAGAAATCCCAGCTCCCCCGAAGCGTGCAAAAGATGTGGCGAAGGCGAATGCGCTGGCGCGGCACTCTGTCGGATATTGCTCAGGCAGCCAGAGCGTATAGACCGCGAAGTTAGCCCCGCCCAGCCCGAGAAAGAAGAGGCAAACGAAGAACAACGGCAAGGCGCTGGGACCCATATAAAAGACCTTGCCAAAAGTCACGGCGATGAAGATCAACATGAGGGTGAAGAAAAATGTAAGCGCGCCGCGGCGGCTCAGGCGCTCGGCCAGCCACGGCATAATCAGGCAGCCCAGAATGGTGGCGAACGAAATCATCATCATCCCGTAGGAGGCGATCTTTGCCGCTGCCGGAGCCGCGCGGCCGCCCGCCTGCGCCAGTGTAGTAATCGCCGTCGGAACATAGACCGTGCCCGCCCACAATCCGCAAATGGAAGCCAGCATGAACAACGCGTTCAGAATAGTGCGGCGGCGCCACTGCTTCGCAAAAAGCACGGCAAACGGACGCCAAATGGCCCACGAGCGAATCACGCTCTCTTTCCTCTTCCAGGTGTTTGGCTCCGTCACCCCGTGCCGCAGCCAGGCCAGCAGCAGCGCCGGCAAGCCGCCGACGATAAACATGGCGCGCCATCCATAATGGCTGCCGATCGCGTAATTAGCCAGCGAGGCGAGAAAGAAGCCCACGTAATACCCGGTATGCATGAATCCGGCGCCCATGCGCCGGCGACTCTCGGGCCACTCTTCGGCGACGAAAGTGCCTCCCATGGCCCATTCTCCACCGATGCCAATGCCGGCGAGCAGACGTAGAATGGCAAGCTGCCACCAATTGGCGACGAAGGCGCTCAGGAAGGTGAAGACCGAATACCACACAATGGTCAGCATCAGCGTGCGCACGCGTCCGAATTTGTCCCCCACCGGGCCCCACAGGAACGCGAGGCCCCAGCCAATTAAAAAAAGTGTGAATGATAAAGACCCGTAGTAGCCGATGTTGACTTTCGTGGGGGCAATGCCGCTATGCGGAAGTAACGCGGTCATCGCGGGAACCAGCACCAGAGCGTAGATGACCGAGTCCATGCCGTCCAACGTCCATCCGCCCCACGAGGCCCAGAAGCCGCGGATTTGGTTGCGGGTGAGAGAAGCTGGTGCAATGGGACTGGGAACCGGCTCGGGACCGGCAGGCTGGTTTAGCGCCGCGCTTGACATGACCGGGTGAACTATACCAAAAAACAAGGGAAATCTTACGGGAAAAATAGGAGAGCGGGGGTCGGGACGTCCACCACTTTATGTCCGCTTCAGTTCCAAATGCAAAAGAGCCGCGGTTTCTGAGATATGCGATATTCACCTATTATTGTGGATGTGGCATCCCGTAAAGATCCAGAATCGAACGAATCACGTCGAAGGGTTCGGCATCTTCATTGTTGGTCAGCACTGCGACCGCGAAGTCCTTGCCGGGAATGAACGCCATGTCTGTGCTCGTGCCTTGCTGGCCGCCACTGTGCGAAATGTACAGTTGGCCGTCAACCGTGTGCACGGAGAAGCCCATTCCATACACTGAGGGCTTTCCACTCTTGCGTTGTGGAAGACCGGTAGGTTTCCACATCGCGGCCAGTGTTTCGGGCTTCACGATCTTGCCGCCCATCAAAGCGGTGCCGAAGCGCACCATATCTTCGGCCGTGGTGACGAGGCCGCCGCCGGGGATTTTATAACTTGAGTCCATCAGGCCGGCGTTCTCAACTTTTCCTTGTTTGAACTGATACCCGCGCGTGCGATGCGGCACGATGGTGAACACGTCGTCAACGAAGGTGTGAGTCATGCCGGCCGGAATCAGCACGTGCTGGCGGACGTAGTCGAAATACTTCTCGCCCGAGGCGCCTTCGATCACGCATCCGGCAACCGTGTAGCCATACGTGCTGTAGCTGAATTTTGTTCCCGGTTTGAAGAGCAGCGGATCGGAGGCAAAGATGACAAAGCCATCGCTCATGCTCGTGTAGTGCTTCGTGCTGTCAATCTCGCTGTCTCTGTAATGGCGGATGCCCGAGGTATGCGTGAGCAGTTCCCGCGTGGTGATGGTCTCATGCTTGTGCGGGAACGCAGGACAATATTTCTGCACCGGAGCATCCAGGTCCAACTTGCCCGCTTCAACTAGCGTCATCGCGGCGCTCGCGGTGATGGTCTTCGCGATCGATCCGGTGCGAATGAGCGTCTCGGACGTGGCCGGCACTGCATTTTCCAAATCAGCCGTTCCAAATCCTTTTGAGTAAACTACGCTCCCCTGCTGCGCGACCGCAACGGTCATCGCAGGGATGTGCTGTTTCTCCATCTGCTGAGCCGCAATACGGTCGATCTGCGCACTGAAATCCGAGGCAGAAGCCTGCTGCGCTGCGGCGCAGCCGAGCAGCAGAAATAGAACAACTGTGATTTGTACGGCGATTTTGCTGCGGAATTCTCTGCGCGCAGCCAGCTGCTTGTATTTCATGCCGGAGATTGTAACTAAGACCTGCAATGCCGGGC
>JASIKQ010000603.1 GCA_030049565.1 Candidatus Sulfotelmatobacter sp. | reverse complement strand
GGGGATAAATATATTCTTTTTGCGCGATGTATTCCTTGAGAATGTCGTTCTGAATCGTGCCGGAAATTTTTTTCCAATCCGCGCCCTGTTTCTCCGCCACCACCAGATACATTGCCCACAGCACGGACGCGGGGGAGTTGATCGTCATTGACACGGTGGTCTTTTCCAGATCGATGCCGCTGAAGAGAATTTCCATGTCTTCGAGTGAATCGATCGCTACGCCGCATTTGCCTACCTCGCCTTCGCTGGCCGCATGATCCGAGTCGTAACCCATGAGCGTAGGCAAATCGAATGCGACCGAGAGTCCACCCCCGCCGTGTTCGAGCAGGTATTTGTAGCGCTGGTTTGTCTCCTCCGGCGACGCGAAGCCCGAGAACTGGCGCATGGTGTAGAGTTTTCCGCGATAGCCCGTAGCGTGAATGCCGCGCGTGTATGGAGGCTGGCCGGGGTATCCAAGATATTTTTCTTCGCTCCAATCTTCGGGAAGATCGGCTTGCGTGTAGAGACGCCGAATGGGAATGCCGGAAATGGTCGTGAAGCGGGCGTGGCCGCTCTCGTCGAGGTTTACGCCGCTGGCCGCGCCAATCGGCTGCTCAGGATTCCTTTCGAGTGTGGGTGTCAGGGTCTTCTCAGTCCACAGCTTTTCGGAATCGGACGGATGGCGATTTTCAAAAATTTCTGCAATCGGATTTTCGGCGACTCGCGGCTTTGATGGATTCTGTTGCGGCATGAGTACCCCAGTGCTCTATTGATGATAGGGAAGGGCGCGCCAGTGAGCAAGCAGCGCAATTTCGCAGGCAATCGGTCGGTAAGGCGAGTGTACCCTCGATGCCGATTTTCTAGTGCTCTGTTTCTGCCAGACGAAAATCTTCTGCATCAGCTCCGGGGACCAAAGTGCCAGCTTTTCCTGCCCCCGCTCATCAATTTCTTTGGCGGCTTGATTGTATCGGGAGAGCAACTCGCGGGGATCGAGCATGCAATCGATAAGAGTTTTGCGCCCAAATCGCTTCTCCACGATGACAGACATTTTGTAGCCCACCGTGTACCAGGGCCCTTGGGCGCCGAAAAACGAATAGGCCTTCTCGTCGATTTTTTCCTTGCCCACCAACCTTTGGTTAATTACATCGAGGAAAAACTCCTGTAGGGCGCCGAGGTCCTGATTGAAATTTGCCATATCGTGCTCCCAGCGGGCGTGGTCCTCAGGGGAGCTGGTGGCCTGCGGATCGACGTCCGGCCCGCCCGCAGCGGCCAGCATGGCGAAGCCTTCGCCGAATGCGCCCATCCACTCGACGGCGGGTTTTGCGTTCGCCGTCACGTCTTTCTGCCTTGCCTCTGCCAGCGATTCGATGCTGGCGTACCCAATGTGGTGCAGTTCGTGTGCCACGGTGTTTTCGAATTTTGCCGCAGATTCTTTCGGATCGAGATAAAGGAAGATCGTAGGATCAGTCGTGGTCTCGAATACGAAACTGTTCGTCTTGGGCTTGATGACAGGAAAAACTTGGGCCTTGATGGCGGCTTGCTCCGGCAGATAAGTCAAGACACGGCGCGCCGAGGCGACGAGATCAGCCTGCTTCCAGGCATCGAGGGTGTTGCGCAACGCCGACCGGTTGGCCATCAACTCCGGCGACAAAACAAATCGCCTGAAATCGTCATCGGTGAAGTCGCGATGCATCGCCGCCTCACGCTTTTTCAGGCGGACATACGGTTCGGTGGCAAACAGATTCTGCCAGTCCGAATCTAATATAGGCGTTCCGGCAAAGCTCTTTTTCAGAATTAAGAGTACGGCCTCGGTTTCTTCGGTGTTGAGCTTCAACTGGATGGTGCTCGATGCAGCCCTCTGGTTTGAGCCCTGTGTTTGGATCTGCATTTGGAGTAGTGACAAGAGGATGAGGGGAAGGAACAAAGCGGCCATGAAGGATCGCGCCACAGATATAACACCTCCTACAAAATTGGACGCTTTGCCCCTGGCGAATGTGAGCAGTCTTGCAAAACAATGCACCGACGCCGCGCGGCCTGTTGCGGCACCGGCATCATGTCTGTTTGCGGGAGAGTTCCCACGCCTTTGCATATTTCCACGAAACGTATGCCGCATGGTACATGTGCAGCAACAGGCCTTCGCGGCCGTCGAGAAATCCAAGGCGGAAAAAATAATTGTAGGTGAACGTTGCGATGGGCCGCACCACGATATTGATGAAGCTGAATTTGCGATGGCCGTTTGCGATGGCCAGCTGCGCGCCAAGGGACGAATAGCGGTTCATATGCGCGAGATAGAGCGTGAGATTTGGATAGGTGTAGTGGACCAGCGGGTTCCTGAATTGCTTCGTCGGTGGCCGCGCATGCTGCTTTAGATCCTTTAGATCGGGCTTTAGTTCACACCGATCATGCGGATCGTGCCCGGCAACAAATCCTTGGCCACGGCGGAAAAGGCGCAACTTGGGATCGGGATAAAATCCGCCGTGGCGCATCCAGCGGCCGAGGAACAGATTTTTGCGGGGAAGTTTGTAGCCGCTGGCGGCGGCGTTCGGATCGGCAATGGCCGCACGGATTTCCTCCGCCAATCCCGGACTCACTTCTTCGTCGGCATCGAGCAGCAGCACCCAATCTTTAGTGCACAGGTCGATTGCATACTGCTTCTGAGCCACGTAGCCGCGCCATGGTTCAACAACCACGCGTGCTCCGTATTCGCGCGCGATCTCGCAAGTGCGGTCCTTCGAGCCGGAATCGACCAGCACGATTTCGTCTGCCCAGCTAATGCTGGCTAGAGTCCGGCCGATGTTGGCCTCTTCGTCCATCGCCACCATCGCCACCGAGAGCGTCATAGAATTGCTGTTTGTTGAGAGGGCGCCGTTCAACACCCTAAGCGATCTCTTTTTAAATCATCACTCAACAATCATCAATCAGCAATGCTTGGCGTGGTGCAACGGCCTAGCCAACCTATTGAGTTATCGAGATCAGCGCACGCATCTTTTCTCTCGCCTGACTGCGCGCCGCGGGGTTACCCTGACAATCTTGTAGAGCGGTGTTGTCAGGCGTGACCGGAACGCTGGGCTGGGCCCAGTCAGATTCGTACGTCGATTTGATGCGCTGCAAAATCGCCGGTTCGGTCACAATGATGCCGCACTCGCGATTGTCGTCGAGCGAAACGCAGGAGAAGTTCTCGGAACCGATGTAGGCTTGGGCGTTGGCTGTCCCGTAGTCAGCAAGTGCCATCTTGGCGTGGATGTACATCTGGTACTGATGCCCTTGAGCGGCAAACGTAAAAGATTTGCAAACGGCGTTCACG
>JASIKQ010000602.1 GCA_030049565.1 Candidatus Sulfotelmatobacter sp. | reverse complement strand
CGGAAGCCACGCCGGCTTTGGCGAGAGCGATGGTCCGGCGGCTATCGCTTTCGGTGCGGTCGAGTGCAGCTTGGGCCTGCAACAACTGGGCTTTGGCGGATGAAACCATGGCGCGTGCGTTCGCCACATCGCTCGAGGTTGAACCGGACGTCGATTTTTCCGTGTGGCGCATTTCAGAAACTTTGTGCTCGAGGCTGTTGATGTTGGCGTTGGCGGCGGCTTCCTGAGTTTGCAGTTCGGAGGGATCGAGAACGGCGATCAAGTCGCCAGCCTTCACGGGCGTGCCTTCATCGACCAGCAGTTTCTGGATGCGGCCTTCCACTTGCGCGCTGACGATCACTTGATTGGCGTCGACGGTGCCGATGAGAACCAGATCTTTGGAGTGTGGGGTGGAAAAAAAGTAATAGAGCGCGGCGATCAGAAAAATGACGCCGAGCAGCATGAAGAATTTGTTGCGTGCACTCATGGGCGCACTCCTCGTCGGGCGCTGCCACAGGGCTGAAACAGGGCGGCGGATATGAAATCGAGCACCGCGGCGCGCCGATCGGCGATGCGCTGCGGGGTGAGTGGGTTGAAGCCGACAATGCGTCGCATGACGGGCGCGCTGCTGAAGTAGAAAACGATCATCGCTACCATGGATGGGACGAAGTGGGCGGGATCAATTTTGCGGAATTCGCCTTCGGCGATTCCTTTTTGCAGCACTTCCCTGAGTTTTCCATAAATCGGCTGGAAGTAGGTTTTGACCAGGCGGTCGATGTGCAGCGAACGGCCTTCGCGGGCGCGCATCATTTCGCGCTGCATGAGTTTGGGATAAATCTGGTTGGAGGCGATGAAATCGAAGTACGCGCCTACGTAGGCGAGAATTTTTTGGCGCGACGTCTGATCGCTTTCGAGGGCTTGCAAGACTTTGGCTTTCATGCCCGCGAAAGCATTGTCGAGGACGGCGCCGTAGAGCTTTTCTTTGTCCTTGAAGTAGTAGTACAGCAGCGCCTTGTTGACCCCGGCCTGCCGCGCAATCGCGTCGGTGCGAGCGCCGGCGATGCCGTGTTCAGCGAACTCCTTAGCCGCCGCTTGCAGGATGGCGGCGCGGCTTTCCTCGGGCTGGCCGCGGGAGCCAAGGTGGGGATGCAAGCGGGTTTGTGCGGCTGAAGACATTCTTAATTAACCAGTTAGTTAGATTGTAGCACTTCGCATGCAGGGGGGGCAACTATTACCCCGGACATGGGCATGAGCGAACGGGATTCCTGCGCGAAAGTGAGGATGCTTCCTAAAATAAACGGCCCAGAAGTGAGCACCGTCTCACGTGAGCATTGTCACAGACAGCACTGTGAAAAATGCTAATATGCAATTGGATTATCGGTTGTTGGGTCCCTATCCGCGATTTGGACGCGCGCCAGCTTCCAAATGGCGCGCCGGAATTGAGGACGTTATGAGTACGCGCGCGCTGCTTCGGCGCAAGTTTTCTGCGCTGAGGTTCTTATCCCTTTCTCTGATTCTTGCGGTCGTCTCCATCATAGCTGGCTGCGGTTCCGGAAGGATGTCTGGTTCGTCCGCTCCGCAGTTCAGTGGAAACACCTCGGTCACGGTAATGCTGACAAGTACGGCCAACGACCAGTTGGCGGAGTTCGATCTCGGGTTCCAAAGCATCACGTTGACCAGCCAGTCGGGCAAAACGGTCAGTTTGCTCTCAGCGCCTGCGTCGGGGCGCTTGCTGGGGGCGGAATTCATGCATATCAATGGCACGGCTGAACCGTTGGTGACCGGCAGCATTCCTCAGGACATCTACACTTCGGCAACGATTAACCTGGGCGGTGCGCTAATGGTTTGCGTCGCCCTCGGGCCTGTGGACGGGGAGGAGAGTTTGTCTCAAGCCTTTTACAATGTGTTGCCGCAGCCGTCGATTGCTACCGTGAATTTTGCGACGCCGATCACCGTGACCGGTTCGAGCATGGTGCTCTCTCTCGACCTCCTGGTCGTGCAATCGGCGACTTTGGGTGATTGCTTAAACGTAGACGGATTTTCTGGCTTCTCAATCACGCCAACTTTCAATCTCACGCCACTTACGTTGTCCTCTTCCCCCACCAACTCGTCAAACGGCAAGGTGACTGGGCTCGACGGACAGATCACGGCCATCGGTTCTGGCGGAAACAGCCTCACTATTTCAGTGCCCGATGTAGACGGAGCGCGACCCCTCGCGGTTGCGTCTAACAGCGGCACTGTCTATCAGGGAGTCAGCAACTTTTCGGCCCTTGCGGTAGGCACGTTTTTGGATATGGACGGCGCGATTCAATCGGATGGATCGCTGCTGGCGACACGTATTGCCGTGGAAGATCCAACTGCCGCGGACGTGGTCCGCGGTCCGCTGTTGGAAGTGACCCCGTCGGTCTCAGTGTTTACCATGCATGCTCGTGAGCAGCAGGGCACGGATATTCCCGGCTATATTGCGGGTTTCGGAGACTTCAATTTCACCAGCGCTACGTTTGCAATTTCAGGTCAGCTTACGAATCTCGGGACTTTGCCCTTCGTGCCCAGTTTCAATGCCTCCAACATGGTGCCGGGCCAGGAGGCGTATATTTCGGCGGCCTCAATTCCCGACAGTGGTTACCCGGTAGCTGCGACAATGACGCTGATGCCGCAAACCATCAACGGCGCCGTGTCGGCCTCTTCCAGTAGCGGAAGTTTTACGATCTATACCGTATCACTGGCGTCTTACGATCTGTTCCCCATGCTGGCCGTTCAGCCCGGGCAGACCACCGTTGAGAACAATCCAAGTGAGGTTGAGGTCTACGTAGACAAGAATACACAATTGCTGAACTCTCAGCCCCTTGCCTCTGGCAGCAATTTCCGGTTCTATGGATTGGTATTCAACGACAATGGCACGCTGCGCATGGATTGTGCGCAGGTGAACGATGGCGTGGCATTAACGCAATTGCCCAGTGCGTCGCAACAGAATTCTACGCGAAGAGGCATGCTGCAGCAGACTCGGCACGCAACGCCGGGAGGGGTGCAGCAGATTGTCAGTACGATCAAGGCGACACCCCAGCCGTAGAGTGCAGCAGGCTTGTGGTGTTTATTTACTGCCGTCGCTTGGCCGCTGCAAATTCTTGGCACGATTTGGGTGACAAAAGGAGCATAATTTCTTTAGAAGTGTTTTTAGAAAGGCAGTCATGGCGCATGAGTTTCGCAAGCCGGGCTTCCTTAGCTTCATCTTTCTGAATACGCTTTATGCGCTGGTCTTTTGTTTCTTGCAAACTGGCGCCCTTTGCGCACAACAAAATCAGGCCAACGCGAGTATCCCCGACAACTTTAAGCTGGACATGGAAACGGCCGCGCGCCTTCGCCCGCAGCTACTAGCGGCAAGCGTTGCTCCTTCCGGCCCCTACGAAATCGGCGAAGTTACTTTGCAAAAGTTGACGGCACAGGTCGAATCGCCGAAAGGTTTAAGTTTGGCCTGGGAGCTTCGCATCGCCGATGACGATTTGCTGAACGCATACTCGTCGCCCGACGGAACCATCTACGTCGACCGCAACCTCGCCGAACTCGCGGGCGCGAGTCCCGGCCTTTGGGCAGCCATTCTGTCTCACGAAATAGCCCACATCGTACGCCGGGACTGGGCTCGGCGCTATCTTTATCAGAAGTCTCTGGAGGGAAGTGCCGACCTCCTACTGGGCGAACCCGGAGCGCCCTCCGGTTCGTGGACAGATTCACGAAAAGCCTCCGAAGACTTGGCGAGCTTCTGCCGGCAACTTGAACTCGAGGCCGACCGCGAAGCGCTTATGTTAATGGTCCACGCCGGCTACCATCCTGATTTTGTCCCGGCGCTGCATCATTTGCTCCATGCTTTCGGCAACGGCGCCACTACGTTGTCAATGTATGCCATGCATCCCTGCTGGGAGACGCGGGATCGGGAACTGGAGCGCTCCTATACGGCAGCCAGCATCGAATTTGAGCACCTCTGGCCTGAGTGGTATGCCTCGCCCGGCGGCAATCCACCGATTGTGGTCTTCGCCGACGAGCCGAAAGTGAAGAAGAACGGCTTTGAGCAGTGGGAGATTAAAGTACCGATGCGCTGTCAAAACCTAGCCGGAGCTGTACAAGTTGTCCTGCTCAGCCGCCCGCTCGGAGCGCAAGTGGCTGCAAGTCTCGAGCGACCTGCTGGCGTTGCGGAGGCGAGACAACTGACGGGCTGCACTTCGCCCACCACGACGATCACTTTTATCGTGGAAGGAGCCGACAGAACCAAGGAATTGGTCGTCGACGTCTTCGTCCTCGATTCAAGGGGAGCCGTTCTCACTCGCGCTGAAGTGCCACGGTTACACCGCTGACAGGGACGGCTGATGCCGCGGTGCCGCCTGCGATTGAGGGCACCAGCAGAACTTCATCGCCATCCTGGAAGGCGTAATCTGCGCC
>JASIKQ010000601.1 GCA_030049565.1 Candidatus Sulfotelmatobacter sp. | reverse complement strand
TTTTTCTGGTAGCACACCCTCGTCTCCAGGCGATTCGCCTGAGGCGCGCCGCTACAATCGAATCCATCGCTGGCTCAGCGCTGCCGATTTTGCCATAGGCGCCGCGCTTCTTATTGTTCTGCTGGCCACCGGCTGGACAGACTGGCTTCGCGATCTTGCCCTGCGCCGCGGTTTCCAGAATTACACGCTCTCCGTTTTCATTTACTTGTTTTTTCTGTTGGTGATCAGCAAACTTCTGGGCCTTGGACTGGATTACTACGGCTTCCGCCTTGAGCGCAGCTTTCAACTGTCCACTCAGAAACCGCGGTCCTGGCTATGGGACGAAGTAAAGGGTTTTCTGGTTGGGCTGGTGCTGGCGGGAATCGTGGTCGAGTTGCTGTACTTCACCATCCGGCAATGGCCGCAGCACTGGTGGATTCTGACCTGGGCACTCTTCCTGGCTCTATTCGTTGTTATGGCGCAACTTGCTCCTGTGGTGCTCTTCCCAATTTTTTACAAGTTCGAGCCGCTGGAAAACGAAGACCTGCGCCGGCGCCTGGTTCATTTAAGTGAGCGGGCCGGCACGCACGTGCGCGGAGTCTACCGCTGGCACCTCTCCGAAAAAAGCAGGAAGGCTAATGCCGCTCTCACCGGTCTCGGCAGCACGCGCCGCATTATTCTCGCCGATACCCTGCTCGACAACTACGCTCCCGAAGAAATCGAGGCCGTGCTGGCCCACGAACTCGGCCATCATGTTCACCGTCACATTCTGAAGAGCATTCTGGTGCAGGCGGGAATCACACTGCTTGGTTTCTGGCTGGCCAATGCGGTGCTCCACTACTCCGTGGATCATCACATGTTCGAAGAGCTTTCCGACTTCGCCAACCTGCCGTTGCTCGCATTGACCGCGACCGTGGTCTCCCTGCTGCTCATGCCCGCGCTCAATGCCTACTCGCGTTACAACGAGCGCCAGGCCGACCGCTATGCCTTCGAATCTATCGCCACGGTCGAGCCCTTTATTTCGTCGATGAACAAGCTGGCGCTGCAGAATCTGGCTGAGCGCAAGCCTGCCAAGTGGGTGGAAGTGTTGTTTCATTCACATCCCGCAATATCCAAGCGGGTTGCGGCCGCAGAGGCCTGGCGGGCAAGCCAGGCGGTCAACGCGCAGGCATAGCGACAAAAATCAGATAACTGACTTGTCATTCCGAGCGAGTTGCTTTTTGCGAAGCGAGGAATCCGGGCGCGCCGCGTGATCCAGCGGAGCCTGCCCTGAGAGAGCGCAAGCGACCGAATGGGCGCGCTCGGCTCCCTTCCTTGCAAACTGACCCACCTACCGAAAATCAACCCTTGCCGAGGATTTCGGCAACCCGCCTGAAATCGTCCTCCGTATCCACGCCAATCGAATCGTACGGCGTTTCTCCCACATAAATGGCAATTCCGTTTTCCAGAAAGCGCAGTTGTTCCAGCCGTTCGGTTTTCTCCAGGCTGGATTCGGGCAGGCTCACGAATCGATCAAGAGCAGGCTTTCGGTATGCGTACATCCCAAGATGTTTGAAGTACTGCGGGCTGGTTTGGTCGCGATCAAAAGGAATCGTCGCGCGCGAAAAGAACAGCGCTCGGCCGTCGGTCGCGGTTACAACTTTCACTGCATTGGGGTTGTGTATTTCTTCCGTAGGGCACGGAGTCTTCACGGTGCCAACCTGAACCGCCGGGTTTGCCATCACCTCGAGTAACGTGGCTATGTGTTCCGGGCGCACCAATGGTTCGTCGCCCTGAACGTTGACGTACACATCGGCCGTGACCGAATTTGAAATCTCGTGCACCCGCTCGGTCCCGCTACGGTGGAAAGATGAAGTCATCCTTGCCTTCCAGCCTTGGCCGCGGCAAGCCTCCAGTATCTGTTCGGAATCGGTTGCGACCAACACATCGGAGAGCAGCGGCGACGAGCGGACTGCTTCATAAACCCACCCCACCAGCGGTTTGCCCGCCATCTCACGCAGCATCTTGCGCGGCAGACGAGTCGACTCCAGCCGGGCGGGGATGACGGCGATAGCTTTCATGGACGAAACAGTTTCGCGGTTCCAGCGGCAACTGGCAAGAGGGAATTAAACAGCAAGAAAGAGGTCGGGATGGGGTGATTGAGCATCGCTGAGTTCCGTGACACTCGTTTGACACCTTTTTGCGGCGGCTCTTAGAATCGAATCTGGCGCGGCCGTACCGCTAGTTTCTTGTCGCTCAGGTGGCTGATGCTGCCTTCTGAACGCGTCGTCGATCTTGTCATATACGACGGCAATGCTGTCTAGTCGGGTAGAAAGCAGGGACGGGAACAACCGCTCCAAGGCGTGGCCCCAAGATTCAGCATCCGAACCAAACCCTTTATCGATCCGTTCCCCTGGATAGTTCCGAAGAACCATTCCGCTGCTCCCGCCGCTAAGGTGCCCTAATGCCCGAAACCCCCGATATTCTGCATACACGGGAGCACCCGTAAGCAAGCGCAAAGCCAAAACAGTTTTCTTTGTGATCTCCTCCGATCTCCGATATGCATCAGCAAGCCCGTCTCTCTTTTTCTTCCGCTGCTCCTTAAACTCCAACACAAAGAAGCTGTGGCTTGTGCTGATATCTGTTCCGCCAAAGAATGGGTGTGCGGATTTCTTGATCTCCAGAAAGGGCACAACGCGGTTGCGAAGCCGCAACGAGTTGACGACCATATTGGGACTGCTGTCGGCCCAAAAGAACCTTAACCCATTCGTCGGATGAAAGCGGCCTCCGTGATCGTATGCGTTTTTAATCACTGCGATTACGTGCAGCGTGTATGAGTCTGTGAACAGATCAGCCTCAAAGTGCCGATACAACTCATCAAACACTGTGTCTTCATCGGGCAAGCCTAAAGATCGTGGTAACGCATAGTTGAGAAAATCATCGACTAAGTCCAAGAAGTAGTATTCCGGAGTCCCGCCCGCATGGTTCGCATAAAAAATGTCGATAACCTCTTGCGTTCGAGAACGGAATTCCTCAGAAAAAGCCGCCTTTACGAGGCTTGCTCTCAGGGGGTCAGCGGTTGGAGTTACACCGTGGATTTCCTCCACAAAAACAAACGGGAAGCGGGCAAGGAACGCTTCAGAGTTCGGGTCAGCGTCTTCAGCTTTGAATTGTTGGACGATAGACGCTTTGGCATCGAGAACTGCCGCATACAGACTCGGATTGAGCGGAGCGGCTGATTCATTCCTATCATTCATGTCCTGAACACGTCATCAATCTTCCGCATGATTGCCTCTGCCCATTGTACGGATGCGGATATTAGCTTGTCCGTTCGTGGGCTTCCCTGCGGTCCTCCGAACAAATCATCGGCTCTTTCCATGTGGAGACTGACAAGAATTGCCGCCATGATCCCGATTACGCGTTTGCGGCCCTCGTCCATGCCGCAGGATGGTATCATGTTCGTGTTTTGTTCGCCATTTGAGTCCATAATGATCCTTCTTTATGTGCAAGTCGCTGATAATAAAGCAACATCTGTCCAATATAAATTCTTATATACAAGGTACCCAAACTCTGCTACCTTCTAACTGTGACACTTGATTCACCGCTAAAGGTGGTTTTCGAAGGAGATTCGCTTGAAGTCATCAGCTCTTTCCCCAAGGACGTAAAGGAAAATATTGGGGGCGATCTGGACAGGGTACAAAATGGAGAGAGGCCTCTGGACTCCGGTTCGCTGACTAATGTCCTCCCGAAGGTTTTTTATTTGCGAGATGATGACAAAGACTTTTGGTATCGAATGCCGTACATCAAGCTTGACGATGTGATTTATGTTCTTGATTGCTTTAAGAAGAAGACCAATGAGATTGCCCAGAAAGACATCAACACTGCACGATTGCGTCTCATTGCCTTGAAGCAGAGACTTGCGGAACAGAAGAAGAAAGCAAAGAGAGGGTCTAAGTAAGAGCAGCACATCAGGGCCGGATGGCCTAAACAGGAGAGCGGTAATGACACAAAAATTGTTCGAAGACATCGGATTCTCCCCGGCTGAAGCAAAAGCATTGAAGATGAAGACTGATTTACACACCGAAATCGTGAAAGCTGCGTCTCGTTATTCACAACACGAATTGGAGAGCATCCTGCAAACCTCGCAACCACGGATCAGTGATCTTTTGCGGGGCAAGATGTCCAAGTTCAGTTTAGAGATGCTCGTTCGCTATGCAGATCAATTGGGATTGGATACTAAGATCGAAACTCATGCTCGAACGCAGCGAGCTTCCGCAGGCGTAGGAACCTTCGCTGACTAGCAAGGAAGGAGCGACCCATTATGTATTGTTCGAGAATGAGCTTTCTACATCGAAAACTGAACGAGATGATGGCGAGCTACGATCCGTCCCTGAAAGACGCAATCGTCCGCATTCAACTGGAAATGGGGAGTCATCTCAAGTGTTGGCAGCCGCTCTTGGTATCCGGGCAAATGCCAAAACTGAGCGTGGGTGGAACTTGTCCGCATCCGTACACCCCACAGAAAGACGCCGTTCAATAGCTTGGTCCGTCATTTTCCATGCGTCTCAGCAAGGGCTTTCATTCCCGCACGGAGCGCCCCGTCAGTAATCGCCTTTTTGTAGAATGTCGCGGTCGTAGTCGCGGATTTGTGCCGCAGCAAGGCTTGTCCAACGGCAAGGTTCCCGTTGTTGACTTCGATAACGGCGGTTGCTGCCCCACGGCGGCCAGCGTAAAGCCCCTTCCATGTGGCAGATGACTTCTTGGGTGTGAGTTCGCATCGCCTGCATTCCGACGTGCCCGAGACGTGCGGAACGATGACGCGGGCAATCATGTTGTGAAGGTCTACCGGAGTCCCGCTCCTGCTCGGGAAAACCCAACCCGTTTTTGCATTCCCCGATTTCTTACGCCACAATTTCAGCGGAATCAAAACCCGAGGATCAACCAACGGAAGGGCGGCCATGCTTTCGAGAGTCTTGGGAGTGCCGACGTTGCCCCGAACGACAGAGCGGCGAATATGTAGGCTGTCGGAATCAAAGTCTTCCCATTTCAGCGCGGCGATTTCTCCGGGTCGCAGTCCGAGGAAACAAGCAAGGGCAAGGACTAGCTGACAGTCTACGTGGTCAACCAAAGCTGAAACTAGGTCTTCCGCTTCCTCTAGCGTGTAATGCGGAGTTGCCTCAGATTCGACGGCATCCTTGGGAATTTTGACTTCACGCCACGGATTGACTTTGATGATTTCCTCTTCGACGGCGTGACCAAAGACAGCACTCGCAAGAGCTTTGATGTGTTTCAATGTCGCCTTTCCCTGCACCCCAGTTAGACTGCGAAGGAACCGATTGCCGAATGCAGGCTCATACGATCTAAGCGTCGTCTCTCCGAAGTGCTTTTCGAGATGCTGCCGCCAAATCTGTTTGAAGCCGTAGACCGTGGATGGTTTCCTTCGCGGCTGCCCTGTGAGCGTGAGAACTTCTTCGCAATACGGCAAGTAGCGGCGTTCCCAAAACTCCGAGATTGGCATGTCTTGCTGCAAACGGCTCGGAGTCTGCTGGTTTTGGTTGATTTTCAGCATGTGCTCGTCGCGGAGCAACTTGACCTGCTTGCAATCGCGGGCGTAATACTTCCCGCCCTTCTCACACAAGCGATACGAACGTTGCACGCGCTGCGTTTGTCCGTCTACAATCTCAGTGACACAGTAGCGGACGAAAAAAGACCCAGATGCCTCGTAAATGTAACCTCGCTGCAAGCGGCTCATGCTGCCTCTCTTTCCAAGAACAGCATACTAAACTTGCAGTGAATTTGCAGTAAATCTTCGGTAATCAGTTGTAAGTTGTTGATTATAAATGTGGCGGCGTAGCTCAGGTGGTTAGAGCGACGGTCTCATAATCCGTAGGTCAGTGG
>JASIKQ010000600.1 GCA_030049565.1 Candidatus Sulfotelmatobacter sp. | reverse complement strand
CAACGTGATAGGGCCGGTAGACGGCCATCCGGTCAGCGATATCAGCTATTCGGTGGCGCCAAACCTGGCACTGGACGAGAGCACGTCGCGGCTGCATTACGTGCTGACCTATGCTCCAGGCTTCACCTTTTATCAGCGGGTGAGTGCCCGCAATGAGGCGGACCAAAATGCCACGATCGAATTCCAGGCGCGCCTGAGCCCGCACGTGACTCTCATGGCGAGAGATAGTTTCCTAAAGAGTTCGAACGCACTGAACCAGACAGACCTAGGGGCAGAGGCAGTGTCGGGAGCAACCCAGACGGCAAATTTCTCCATCATTGCACCTCTCGCTGATCTGCTGCGGAACTTCGGAACGGTGGGACTAAGTTATCAGTTCAGCCGGAATGAAATGATCGGCGCTGCGGGAATGTTCAGCAATTTGCATTATCCCAACCCGGCGGAGGTGACGGGATTGTACGACACGGCGACGCAAGCGGGAACAGCCTTCTACTCGCGTCACATTTCGCGCAAGCAGTATGCGGGCGTGATCTATCAGTATCAGCGACTGGTGTCGTACCCAACCGCCGGAATGGATGAAACTCAGACGCAAGCGGCTCTTTTCTTCTACTCGGTGTATCCGACCGCGAGATTCTCGCTCTCGTTCTTTGGAGGGCCGCAATACGGGGATACGGTGCAGCCGCGGACGTCGATGCTGCCATCGACCTCCCCTGAACTGCGCCAGTGGGTCCCGGCGGCGGGCGCCAGCTTGGGCTGGCAGGGACGTTCGAACAGCCTGGCTCTGAGTTACGCGCACATTATTTCGAGCGGATCAGGATTGATTGGGGCGGTACACATGGATAGCGGTATGGTGTCGCTGGGCCAGCAGATCACAAAGACGTTGAGCGGCGCTGTTGCCGGCGGGTATACGCAAAACGAACTGCTGAGCGACCTGTCAGGAGGCAGCAGCGGGCACTCGCTTTCGGGAACCGCATCGTTGCGGCGAATGATCGGTGGGCACGTCTGGGTGCAGGGGGCCTATACGCGCCTGCACCAGAGTTATAGCAACGTACCATTGCTTTCGACGTTTCCCGACACCAACCGGGAATCGATTTCCATCTCCTATCAATTCTTGCGAGCTCTGGGAAGGTAAGTCATGGATGACGATCTGGAACAAGAAGGCTTGGAAGCGCGCGATCTCGAGTTTTATCTGGGCGTAATTCGTCGCCGCCATCTGCCTTTTGCAATCGCAGTCCTTGTGGGCTGGGCGGTGGTGTGGGGTGCGAGTTGGATGCTGGCCCCGCGTTACCAGTCGAGCACATTGATTTTGGTGGAGCAGCCAACGCTGGCGAAGGATTACGTTACGCCCAATGTTGGCGAAGACCTTCAGGAGAGAATGCAGAGCATTACGCAGCAGATTCTCAGCCGCACGCGCCTGCTGCACATCATCGACGAATTCAAGCTTTACGAGGGCAAGCACGCGCACCGCTCACCTGACGAAAAAGTCGAAAGCATGCGAAAAGACATCGCCATCGAACTGGTGCGCGATCCCCGTAACCAGATTACCGCGTTTAACGTTTCCTATTCTTCAGGCGATCCGCACATCGCCCAGCAAGTCACCACAGAGCTGACCCATCTCTTTATCAATGAAAACCTCGAGGTGCGGCAACAGCAATCGCAGGATACGACCCAGTTTCTGGAAGCTCAGTTGGAAGGCGCCCGCAAAAGCCTGGCGGAGCAGGAGGATAAGGTCCGCCAATTCAAAGCGCAGCATCCCGGGGAATTACCTTCACAGCTGGCTACCAATCTACAGATTCTGAGCGGGCTGCAATCGCAACTTCAAAATGAACAAGACGCGCTCAATACCGCAAAACAGCAGCATGTGTATTTGGAGAGCCTGGCCGACCAGTACAGGGCGCTGCAAGGTTCATCGAAGGGTCCGGACGCCGCCGCGGTCGGTTTGCCGGCTATCGATGAGGAACTGGAAAAATTGCGAGCGCAGCTTACGGATTTGAGTTCTCGCTATACGGATCGATATCCCGATATGCGGAAACTCAAAGAGCAGATCGCGAAAACGGAGAGAACACGAGAGCAGCTGTTGGCAAGCCTGAAAGCGAAGCCATCCGATGCATCGGGCGCTGGGGGCGAATCGGCGACCGGAGCAGGCGATCCGAACCAGGCTTCCATGCTGGCGCAGGTACAAAGCCAGTTGCAATCCAATCAGCTTGAGATCACCAATCGCGAGCACTCGGTCGCGGCGCTGAAGGCAAACATGGATGCGTATCAGACGCGGTTGAATCAGGAGCCGGTGCGGGAACAGCAGTTGGCCGATCTGACGCGCGGTTACGACCAATCCAAAGCCACTTACGACGAGTTGCTGAAGAAAAAGAACGAATCGAAGATGGCCACCAGCATGGAATTGCTGCAACAGGGCGAACAGTTTCACATTATCGATCTGCCGAGCTTTCCCCAAAGACCGGTCTTCCCGAATCACCTCAAGTTATGCGCCATCGGGTTCGGCATTGGGCTGGCGTTGGGTTTAGCCGTTGTAGTGATTTTTGAGACGGTCGATGAACGGCTCTACAGCGGAAAAGAAATCAGGAAGCTGTTACCGGCGGAGGTGATCGGTGAAATTCCTGCCATCGTGAATCTCGCGGATGCGCGAATCTCACAGCGGAAAGCCAGCTTCGCGTGGGCCACCGATGCCGTGGTGCTTGCAGTGATACTGGCGGGGTCCGCGTTCAGCTACTTGCACGGTTAATTAGCATCTCCATGTATAAACATTTCTACAATCTGAAGCGAAGTCCCTTCGAGATCACGCCTGATCCCTCGTTTCTGTTCGCGACCAAACAGCATAACGAGGCGCTGGCGGCGATTTATTACGGCGTGGTACGGCGAAAAGGATTTGTCGTGCTGACTGGGGAAGTAGGCACGGGTAAAACCCTGCTCGTGCGTTGCCTGCTGCAACTTCTATCGAACGGGGACGTTGCGTATGCCTATGTTTTCAATCCGCGCCTCAGCCCCATGGACTTTCTGCAATATGTCGCGGGCGATTTCCGCTTGCCGACCGCGGGGAAATCCAAAGCCGAGCTTCTGCTGGAGCTGTGCCATCTCGTAATTAGTCGATTTCGAAATGGGTTGACCACGGTTCTGGTGGTGGATGAG
>JASIKQ010000599.1 GCA_030049565.1 Candidatus Sulfotelmatobacter sp. | reverse complement strand
ATCCCGGTGGAAGAGCAAGCCTTCGCGCAAGGGAACCGGTTTCGAGCAGCCGCTGCAGCCGCATCAGCACTGGCATATCGACGTTTCCTACATCAACCTGTGCGGCACCTTCTATTACTTGTGCAGCATTCTGGATGGGTTCAGTCGATTCCTCGTGCATTGGGATTTGCGCGAGTCGATGCGGGAAACGGATGTCGAAGTAATTCTCGAACGCGCCAAGGAAAAGTACCCGGAAGCGAAGCCGCGAATCATCTCGGACAATGGCCCGCAGTTCATTGCCCGCGACTTCAAGGAGTTCATTCGCATCTCGGGCATGACGCACGTTCGAACCTCGCCTAACTACCCGCAGTCGAATGGGAAGCTGGAGCGCTGGCACAAGTCGCTGAAAAGCGAATGCATCCGGCCCGGGGACGCCAGTGTCACTGGAAGATGCAAAACGCCTGATTCAACAGTATGTGGATCGCTATAACAGCGTCCGCTTGCACAGTGCGATCGGCTACGTGACACCGATGGACATGCTTGCAGGCCGACAGGTCGAGATTCACACTGAGCGCGACCGCAAGCTGGAAGCCGCCAGACAGCAACGTCAGAGTCGCCGCCAGCACGCTGCGTGAAGAGCGAAGTGGCTAGCCGCCGCGAGATTGGATAGTCGTGAAGTGGATAGGTTCCTGTTTGCCGACCGCTCGGGAGGTCAGTGAGGAGCTCCTACGATTTTTCTTACTTCGAAGCTGTGTCCGAAAGCATGCACAATCATCTTCGAGACGTTACCTTTCTCGTCTCTTTGAAAACTGACAGTGACGTCATTCGACAGAATAAAGAAATCCGTGTTCGACTCGGGATACAGTTCCTGTGGCTCAGGACCAAGCGGATCCGCCTGCGTGTAGAGACTGTTGTTCTTCATCGAAACCGTTATCTTGCCTGCATTCGGGTCTTCATATATCCCGACGTATGCCCTGAACAGGGCAGGGTTGACCTTCGCCACTGTGTGTTCGACAGGCTGCAAATCGGGCCAGGAGTATTCCTTGGCAACAGCTCGAAGCAGTTCCTGGATGAGAAATTCGCCGCCATCGGAGTTCGTCATCACCGCCAAACCAGGCCCCATGTCAGCGTAAGCCTCTAAGTCGCAACGGTATCCTGCGTTTTGTCCGCCATGGGCGAATCTGAGCTTGTGTCCTGGCGGCAAGGCGAAGCCGAGTCCCCAATCATCTTTCTCGCGGGTCAGCATCTCGCGGACGATTTGTTGCGAAAGGATCTTGGTTGATCTCCCTGCGTATTCGTTCTGAACCTCAATGGCAAAGCGCGCAAGATCCGACGGAGTAGTCCAAAGTCCAGCGGGCCCCAGCTCGGGATACGTATGCCAGCCACCTTTTACAGGTTCGCCGCTCTCGTCATATGGGGTAGCGGCCAAAGGCCAAAGATTTTTCCCCAGCGGCTGTTCGTAGTTGCTGTGGGCCATTCCTGCGGGTCGCAAGACAAGGTCATTCATGATTTCTGGGAAGTGCTTGGCCGTCACGTCGCCCATGAGCGTCTGCAGGACGATGTAACCACCGTTCGAATACCGCCAGATAGTGCCGGGAACGACATCAACGCGGGTCGGGTCAATATTGGCTGGTTTTTCTCCATTCAATATTTGCACGATTGTAGGAATAGGCTCGCCGGAAACGTAACCCGGCAAGCCTTGAAAGTTTAGTCCTGCGCTATGGCTCAGTATCCGCCGAAGCGTGACCTTTTCCCGTGTTGTGAACTGGTTATCCGGAACTTTCCAGGTGCGCAGTTTGTCGTTTACGTTCTCGTCCAGGCTGAGCTTACCTTCCTCTACAAGATGCAGAGCCGCCAGTGCACTCAACGGCTTGCCGATCGACGCCGCCCGAAACAGGGTTTCCGCAGTCACAGGTTTTTTTGTCGCCACGTCAGCCAGTCCGTATGCGCGTGTCCAGATAATCTTCCCGTGGTCAAAAAACGCGACGCCCACACCCGGGACTTTGTAAAACTGCATGCGCTCGCGGAGCGTCTTTGCGCGAACCGCTTGGCCCTTGATCACAACAGCAGGAGGCAGGTCGTTTTCGATGCGCGCGATACGAGCCGCACTCCCTTCGTCCCCAGGTTGCTGTGACTGCGCGGATCGGCGGGCGCCAGCTGTTGCGCATTTTGCGGGACGCGGGACCAGAGTGGTGACAAGCGCGAACAATGCGATTGGCAGAAGGAAGGTCTTTTTCACGCTGTCCTCATGACTGTCGGGCTACTTGGATTCTTGCGCCGGATCACCTTGAAATGGCGCGGTTCCACGGGCGTAGTTGACGATTTCTTGAACTTCAGCGGCGAGTAACTCAGGGCGACTGATTTGTATCCAGTGGAAACTTCCTTTTGCAACAATCCATTTACTTCTTGTTGAGAGACCTCGTAATTCACCCTGCATCTCCATCCACGAGCGCTCGGCGACAACTAAATCAGCCGGAGAGAAGAATCCGCCGAAATCATTCACCTCAGGATCGTGAGACAGCACAATAAGTGGCAAATCGCCGAGCGGGCCCGTGTTTGCGTAAAAGGAGGAGCCATGCTCATCTGTTACTTGTGCCTGCTCGGCGCGCCAGGATTGCAGGCGACAGTATTGAGCGGTCGCTTCGGGCACCAACTGAGCCCATTCCTTCGGCTGGTTCGGAAACGTGAAATTCTCGCGGCACCAGCCGAGAATTCGGGGCACTCCGAACGGCACGGTCCATGGCATGAGCTGGTAATAGAGGTTAGCCAGCGTGGACTGCGCAGCAACGTTGAATGGCGGACGGTTGTGAATGTCGGGGTGGACTGAATCGACGAACACCATACCCGCGACATCCTGGCGGTGTCGAGCGGTGAACACACGCAAGTCGAGTGTGCCGAAGTCGTGCCCCACCAGAACGTAAGGGCCGGGAACCGCAGCACGGGTGAGCAGTCGGGCCAGTTCGTTGGCAATATTCAAACTACTGCGCGGCTCATTGGCGGCGTCGCTCCAACCAAATCCGGCACGATCGTAGGAGCAAACACGCGTAAATTTACTGATGTCAGGTTGAACCAGCTGCCAGATAACGGAGGAGTCGTTTGGACCCGCCTCCATGATGACGGTGGGGCTCCCCGCGCCCGTACAGTTGATGTGAAGCCGCAATCCCCCAATGTCCACAAGCTCGCCGGGTGGAGGATACAGGTGACCTTCCCATAGCGTTATCGAGAATTGAAATACGAGACCGGCGACCAAAACGACGCCGACTGAGATCACGAGCCACTTGAGAAAGGACCCGGGGCGAAACCGGTTTTGAACGGACGAGAGGTCGGAGCTTGCCGAAAACATAAAAGTACCCTCCAGCGCCAGTGCTCTCGACTAAGTTC
>JASIKQ010000598.1 GCA_030049565.1 Candidatus Sulfotelmatobacter sp. | reverse complement strand
ATCTACGAAACTGAGGGCAAGAACAAAGGCTGCTGGGCGATGCGCAGAGCTGGAACAGCCTCAGCCCCAGAGGCTACGGACGGAACACGCGGTATTGCCGAACAGAGTATTTCCGAAGAAGACCAAAAAGTCATTGTCCGTTCCAACGGCACGGTCGGCTACGTCGGCAAAGATATCGCCTACCATATGTGGAAATTTGGCCTGCTCGGGCGCGATTTTGGCTATCGCAAGTTCTATCACTATCCGAATGAGCATCAGTGCTGGATCTCGTCGATGCAAGGCGAGCGCGAACATCCACATTTCGGCGATGTTTCGGAAATCTACAACGTGATCGACGCGCGCCAGTCCGAGGCACAAAGCACCGTCATCGAAGCTCTGCGCGGGCTTGGGCACAACGAAGCTGCCAATCACTACACGCATTTCTCCTATGAGATGGTGGCGCTCACGCCGCGCTGCGCCTCCGAACTTGGCTACGCACTCAGCGAAGAAGACAAGGCTCGATCCTACATCGAAGTTAGCGGACGCAAAGGCTTCGGCGTCAAGGCCGACGATCTGATCGACCGACTCATCCTCTCAGCCAAAAAAGAAGTCGATTCGCGCCATCCTCACCTCGCCGACAGCGAGCGGCTGGCCATCGCGACGCAAATCGCCACTGGGGCGCTGCGTTATTTCATGCTGAGGTTTACCAAGCAGTCGGTGATCGCCTTCGATTTCAAAGATGCGCTCAGTTTCGAGGGAGAAACCGGGCCCTACGCGCAATATGCAGTCGTGCGTGCGGCCAGCATCTTCAAGAAGGCGGAAATTGATCCAGACATTTTCGCCACGGAGGCTGAGCGATCGATTTCTTCAGATGACCTCGCCAGGTTTCTCTCCGGCGACAATGGCGACGAGTTCTGGGAATTGTGGCTCGCCGCGGCGAAAACCTCTTATATTGTCGATCAGTGCATCTCGACCACCGAGCCGGCTCACCTCGCCAAGCACGCCTTCCAACTTGCGCAATTGTTCAACACTTTTTATCACCGGCATCCCATCCTGAGCGAAGCTGATCAGCAGAAGAAACAGTTCTTGCTTATCACCGTCGCCGTGGTTCGCCGCGAGTTGATTCGCGTACTAGAGGCAATGGGAATTACTGTGCCGCCGGTGATGTAGAGATTGTGGGGCGCAGGCACTCCCTTCGACAAGCTTAGAGCCTGCACTGAGCCTCCGAAGGGGCAGGCTCCGCCCGCGAACTCTGGCTAGAAGCGACGACTATGCCCAACTCCACAACCGCAACCACCCACTCCTGGCTACGGCGGTTCCTTGGAGGCCTGCTTCTGCTGGCGGGCCTTCTCGCAGCCGCCGGGTACTACTATCAGAACATCTCAGAGACTCGCGACCGCCAGGCCTACCCCATGCCCGGCCAACTCGTCGACGTCGGCGGCTACAAAATGCATCTCTACTGCAGTGGCCTGGGAGCGCCCACCGTTGTTCTCGACTCCGGCCTCGGCGATAGTTACGTTTCCTGGCACAAAGTTCAGCCACAGATCATGCATTTCACGCACGTCTGTTCTTACGACCGGGCCGGCCTCGGTTACAGTGATTCCAGCCCGCGCCATCGCACGAGCAGGGACATTGCCGAAGAACTCCACGCCCTGCTGCACAATGCGGCCGTTCCGCCGCCCTACGTTCTCGTCGGCCATTCCATGGGCGGATATGATGTCCGCGTCTACGCCAGCCTTTATCCGAGCGAGGTCGTAGGCGTGGTTCTGGTCGATGCTTCTCATCCCCAGCAACAGAAGCGTTTTCCGCCCGCCATCAACAACCTTGCGGCCAGCGAGTTGCGCCAGCAGGAATTTCTGGCGGCGATCACACCCTTCGGCATTCCGCGCATTCTGGGATTCTGCAGCCCAGACCTCGAAATTCGCGCCACGGAGTGCAACTTCCACAGCGTCTTTGAAAGTGTAGAGGAGTTGAGAGCATTTTCGAAAAGTTCCGCACAGGCTGCAAGCACGACTTCGCTTGGCAACCTGCCGCTTGCCGTGCTGTCAAGCGATCCCAACATGCCGCAGCCGGAAATTCCGGAAGATCTTGTCAAGCCTGCCGATGATGCGTGGCAAGAAATGCAGGAAGAACTCGCGCACCTTTCCACCCGCGGCACGCACGTGATCGCGAAAAACAGCGGACATTACGTTCAACTCGACCGCCCGGATCTGGTAATTGCAGCCATCCGAGAAGTCGTGGAGCAAGTTCGCCGCCAATAGACCCTCTCACCGTGCTCAAGCTCCAGCAGATTTGTTGACCGCTGCTAAGCTGCGAGCTGCGCGAAATCAGGAGCGGGATGTGTAAGAATGAATTGGCAGTGCAGAATTCAGCGTGTTGGATGTTCCCATGTGCCGCAACATCAAACCGCTTTTCAACTTCGATCCGCCCGCGAATGATGCCGAGATTCGGGCCGCTTCGTTGCAGTTTGTCAGGAAAATCAGCGGCTTCAACCAGCCATCGAAGGCCAATGAAGCCGCATTTTCCGCGGCCATTGACGAGATAGCCGCCGTCTCGGCGAGGCTTTTACAACTGCTCGAAACCACGGCGCCGCCTAGGAATCGTGAAGAAGAAGCGGCAAAAGCGAAGGCTCGTGCCGCCGAACGATATGGCGCGCGCGTCTAGTTCCTTGGTGCCTGCCGACGCGCGGGGCTAGCTCGCAAAGCTTCTTACAAACTCCACCAGACTGCGCAGTGCGATTCCCGACGGCCCCTTCGCGATCCACGGTTTCTGCTCTTCCATCCACGCCGTGCCAGCGATGTCGAGGTGAATCCAGGGCGTCTCTTCGGCGAATTCTTGCAGAAA
>JASIKQ010000597.1 GCA_030049565.1 Candidatus Sulfotelmatobacter sp. | reverse complement strand
TCTCGAGGTACGAGCACGCGCTTCACGTTTGGTTCCACTACGGATTCAGCTCCCGTCTGGTCGCCCGACGGAAAACGTATCGTCTTCAGATCTGGAAACGACCTGTATCAAAAGCTGGCGAGTGGCGTGAAAGATGCGGAACTTCTGCTAAAATCCAGCACCGTGCCGTACCCCGACAGTTGGTCGCGTGACGGACGGTTCCTGCTGTATGACGTGCGCGACCCGAAAACGAGCTGGGATATTTGGCTGCTCCCCATGGAGGGTGACAAGAAGCCCATCCCGTTTCTGGTCACTGAGTTCAATGAGGCTGCCGCTCGCTTTTCTCCTGACGGCCGTTGGGTCGCCTACCTTTCGGATGAGTCCGGCCACGTAGAAATCTACGTGCGGTCATTTGCCATGAACTCGGCCAGGACGGCTGTCGAGGCAGGTGGCAAGTGGCAAGTCTCCAATGGAGTCTCGCTTGACCCGCGCTGGCGCGGTGATGGTCGGGAACTTTATTACACCGCCGCTCAAAACGGACAGCTGATGGCCGTCGAAATTGCGACGACTCCGGAGTTCAGGCTCGGTAAACTGCAACCCTTCGGATTTACGACCGAGCGCGCGAGTCCCTCGGGCAGCTTCTGGGATAACACCGCGGACGGGCGCCGTTTTCTCGTGGCAGCATCCAAGAACAACCGGCCGGAGCCCTACACGGTGATACTGAACTGGCAGGAGGGCCTGAGGAAGTGACGCCTCCGGTGGGAATCGTGGCCGGATGACGGGCAATCCGCTAATTGACGCCTCCTGAAGGCCGGGCTCAAGTTCAGAATTAGCGACCAATCGATAGTCATGCTCACGGTGTTACACCCTGATCTAAATTGACCGCTCCGCCCATTGGGCCTAACATTCTTCCATTGGATGGCCGCACCTTCCCACTTCATCGGCCAAAGACTCGGCCGATATCGCATCCTGGACGAAATTGGCGCTGGAGGTATGGGTGTTGTTTACCGCGCTCACGACGAACCACTGGAGCGCGATGTCGCGATCAAAGTCCTTCCTGCGGGCACGCTGGCAGATGAGGCCGTGCGCAAACGGTTCCGCATGGAAGCATGGCTCTCGCCAAACTGAACCATCCCAATATTGCGACTATCTTCGAATTCAGCACTCAGAATCAGACTGACTATTTGGCAACCGAGTACATTTCCGGTTTGAGTTTGGACCATAAGCTGGCGGGTGGAGCCCTTTCCGGAAAGGAACTTGTGGTTCTTGGAATCCAGTTAGCTCAAGGCCTAGGCGCCGCTCACGAGCGGGGAATTGTACACCGCGATCTCAAACCTGCGAACCTGAGGCTGACTTCTGATGACAGGCTGAAAATTCTTGACTTCGGCCTGGCACAGTTGATGCCCCATGCCAGTGAGTCAGGTCTGACCGCGACCCTCACCCAGTCGCAGGAAATATCAGGCACACTCCCTTATATGGCGCCGGAACAACTGCGCGGCGAAAACGCTGACGCGCGCACCGACATCTGGGCCGCCGGTGCAGTGCTTTATGAAATGTCGACGGGCAAACGGCCCTTCGATGAGAAAATTCCTACCGCTCTCGCAGGAGACATTCTTCACACTGCTCCGATCTCGCCGCGAAGGTTGAATCCTGCGCTTTCCCGCAGCATCGAAGCCGTGATTCTGAAGTGCCTCGAAAAAGATCCAGCCAAGCGATACCGGTCGGCGCGGGACTTGGCCCAAGATCTCGAGGGGTTGAGTACTGGGACGGTGCGCATTGCCCAGTCCCGTCCGTGGCGGATTATTGCCGGCGCTGCATTGGCGGTGGTCTTCGCGTTGGGTGCCTTCTGGTACCTGATTAGGATGTCCCGGCCACATCCCGCTTCCGCCTCGGTCAGGCGCTCAGTGGCTGTTCTTGGCTTCCAGAATTTGTCCGGCCGACCCGAGCTGGCATGGGTGTCCACGGCGCTGGCGGAGATGCTGAGCACGGAGTTAGCTGCGGGAGACAAACTCCGCACCGTGCCAGGCGAGAAGATTGGGCAGATGAAGATCGGCATGTCGCTCCCGGACGCCGACAGTTTCAGCCAGGAGACACTGGCGAAAATTGGCAAGAATCTCAGCAGCGATGATGTGGTAATCGGTTCTTTCATTCCTCTGAGCGGCGATCAAATTCGTCTTGATCTGCGTCTGCAGGACACAGCTGGTAGAGGCACGCTGCTGGCAGTGTCTGAAAAAGGTTCTGCCTCCCAACTCGACCAGCTTGCAGAACGGGCCGGCGCAGAACTGCGGCAAAAGCTGGGCGTAGGCGAGATTGCCGCTGGGAATGTGAATGCGGTCCGTGCCTCCTTCCCGCGCAATGCTGAAGCAGCTCGCTTCTACGCCGAAGGCCTCAACAAGTTTCGCAGTTTCGACAATCTCGCTGCACGTGATCTGTTTGAAAAGTCCATCGCCCTTGAACCGGAGTTTCCACTCACCCACTCGGCGCTATCCATGACCTGGAGAAATCTGGGCTACGACCAGAATTCAAGGATTGAAGCGAAGAAGGCGCTCGACCTTTCAAGTGGTCTTTCGCAGGAGGAGCAGCTTGCGGTCGAAGCCCAGTATTACGTCGCAAACAAAGAGTGGACCCAGGGGGCCAACATCTATCGGAAGCTTCTGCAGCAATACCCTGACAATGTCGAGTACGGATTGCGCTTAGCCGAGGCACAGACCTGGGGTGGTGCGCCCAAAGATGCGGTAGCGACCCTGGCAGCCTTGCTGAAACTTCCCCCTCCCCTCAGCCAGGACCCACGTATCGACTTGGCCGAGGCTGTCGCCGAGGGAGCTAGTGGACTGGGAGACCTTAAAACCAGCATTCAAGCGGCGGCCACCGCCGCTCAGAAGGCCGAGGCGCTGGGTGATCGCCTGCTAAGTGCCCAAGCCATCTATTGGCAAGGACGCGGAATTATGGGTAGCGGTGACTCGCAACGGGCCCTTGACAAACTCCTCGAGGCGCAGCGTTTGCACGCTCAACTTGGGGACAAGGGTGGAGAGTCACTCGCGCTTTCGATGATGGGCTGGATTTATATGTCCGAGGGCAAGCTGGACCTGGCCATGCAAACCGCGCAATCTGCCCTCCAGATGGCGCGTGAGATCAGCCAGGGCGAGAACATCGCCGACACCCTCTTCACTCTGGCCGCGATTTATCAGACGCAGGGAAGTCTGGAGCGAAGCCATCGGACGTATGTCGAAGCTCTTTCCATGTACCGGCAAGTTGGTGATCAGCCGGGCATCGCACAGACGCAAGGCGCCAGCGGCTTCGTGCTGGCACACCAGCTGAAATTGGCGGAGGGCAGGCAAGCCATAGAACAAACGCTAGCCTTTCATCTCCAGTATGGCCGCAAGGACGCCTTGAACGAGATGGGACCCAACCTCGTGTTGGCAATGCTCGCATTGGGGGACGTCCCGGCTGCCGAGAAACTCGTTCCACAGATAGTTGCCGCGGTGCGAGAAACGGGATATTCGGGGACCGATGCGGTCAGCGCCGTCGCCCAGCTAAATTGGGTCAAGGATGATTTGTCTGGAGCTGGAAGCCAGCTCGAGAAAGCACGTGAGTTGGCCGCTAAGGAGGGGTCAGACGCCAATGTGGCCGGTTTGCAGATGCAGATTGCTGGGGTTGCTGCCGACACCGGTCATCTGGATGAGGCAGAAGCTCTGGCAAGGAAAGCTCTATCCGCGGTGGTTAAGCAGAACTCACCGATGGATGAACTTTCCGCGCTCGCTACCCTTGCGGATATTCTGCTTCGTGAAAAAAAGAATAAGGAAGCCATTCAACTCGGAACGCGTGCTGACACCTTAGCCGACAAGACCGAGGACAAGTGGGCAGCTTCGTCCTACGTTCCCGTCGCGATCAGAATCCGTGCCGCCGCAGGAAAGCCCGATTCTGCCATCAAATATGGGGAATCCCGCTTATCTGAATATTTGAAAGCGGGCTGTGTGCAGTGCCAGTTCGATACGCGGCTTGCGTTGGGAGAAGTTGAAATGAACTCCGGCAGAATCGCGGCCGGCCGTGCCCGGCTTCATTCACTGGAAAAAGACGCGCGGGACAAGGGATTCTTGCTGATTGCTCGGCAGGCTGTGGAGTTGCAACCCGCGCGATAACCCGTCAGTTGCGCAAATTTTGGACGACGAGATCCGCACCCGTTCCCTTCTCTACGGCAAGGGCATGGTCAGCGTCTGTCCCGCGGTCATCGAAATGTACGAGATGTATTGTCCCCCGTAAACTTCGGCACCCGCGCTGTTCAACCCGGTGATAGGAATAATAGCGGTGGGAACTGATGCCGACTGCGGCATGGTAACGCTGATCATCGCGTTGGGCCCCCCCGCGCCGATGATGCTCGCGGTCACATTCGACAGGTTGAAGGCATTCCGATTCTGCATCGCTTGTGAGGCTTGATCGAGTGATGGACTGAGAACCGGCAGGTTGTACACCTGCTTGTACAGAATGAAGGTCTGACTATAGGTGTCGGCGAGGAGCGAGGATGTCTGTCCGGTCGTGGGCATTCCCGGCGCGGTGTTGATGGAAAAATGCAAGTCGGGTTAGTGGAACATCTCCGGATCCATGTCTCCAATCAACATATTGCTCAGGAAGCTTGAGCTAACAAAGTTTAGAATCTGGGCCGCGGTGTAAGTGTTATACGGTGGCACCTCGGTTGGGTATGAATAGATGCAGTCGAATTCGGCTTGATCGTCATTCCAATTAGCGACGTTGTAGTAGATGTCATTGGGATGCCGCGGCACCTCATAAATGTTGGGTTCATAGCTATTGACGATGCCGACGTTCGGCGATGGATTGGGCCCATCGTTCTGCTGATTAAGTACGGAAGTATCGGTCACGACATTCTGGATGCCATCCGCATTTAAATAGCCCGGCACGTTAGGATCATTGAGACCGGTTATACCTGGCGTCACCATGTTGGCCGGGTTGAAGTCGGCAAAGGTGAGTTGCGTGAGTGTGTCGCTCGGATCCAAGTCCAGGTTCACGCCGCCGGGACTTGAAGCTACCCAAAGGTTGGTGAGTACTTCCAAATCGATGTCATCGCCATTGCCATTCGGAGTGGACTTGGCCATGTTGTTCAGAGTATTGGGGTGATCGAAGGTGTGGCTGATCCAGTGGAAGGCTCCCTGATAGCTTTGCAGATTCGCGGTCAGATCATCCGCTACGGTCGCCGTCGCCCCAGTCTCGGCTTGCTGCTGCGTAGTTCCCGAGCCGGCGACGGTTGCCGTGAACCATGTCGTAGCCGGAGTCGTCGAAGTGCTCGATGCCACCGAGAGAATGGTCCAGGTTCCGTTGAATATCCCGCCAGCGTTGGACGTCCCCGTCACGGTCACTTGCGCGCCGGGCTGACCCGAGAAATCTGCGGTCGTAAAAGTGGCTACGCCGTTGGTTGAAGAGGTTGCAGTAATGGGCGCAATGAGGCCAGTCCAGTCGCCATTCCCGGCTGTGCCAACGCCGTTAAAGGCCACGGTCAGCTTGAAATTTGAAAATAAGCCGGACGGGTCCGCTTGGATCCCATTCTGCCAGGCCACGACCTGCGCCATGTCCGCCGAGTTAACCCGGAAAACTGGGAGATTGGAAGCGTCGGGAGGGGTTCGGTCGTGGCTTTTTGGATCCTCGCAGCTCGTGCCCGGTATCCATTCGGTGTCATCGATGAAAAAGTCATCCACTTGCGGACTCGCGTAAACATGATAATCGCCGAGGAAGATGCCCTTTGTGAGCCAATTAACCAGCCCATAAGCCAGCACCAGATCGTGCATCAGATACTGGTTGCTGTCGAACATCTGGCTGAGATATTGGCGGCCATCGGCAAAGTTAGTGATTCCGGAGAGCGTGTAGCCCGACACGTCCACTAACAGCTGGGTTACTGTGCCACCACCTGTAGGAGTGGTTGGGGTGGTCAGATAGATAAAAGCGTTTTCGACAGTTACCGGTGTCGTGGTATTCGCATAGAAGAAAACCGGAGTGGCGGCCGCAGTAAAGCTGCCGGAATCCGTTCGCGAATCCGGAATGGAGCCTTCGTAGTAATTAAATCCAAAGTCTGGAGTTGGATTGGTGAACCAGTTTAGCTGGCGTACATTGAAGATCTGCTCGTAGGAGGTCAGCGCCTGGTAGAAGGCCGGATTGGTGTAGATATCGTTACCAAAAGCATAGATGATGCCCTGATAATAGCCGTGGCAGACGCCATCCGACAGAGCGGGCAAGGTGCCCGTGACAACGTCCACGACGTCGTAGGGAGTGCCCACATAGTTGAGAATCTGCTGGATCGCCGGGAAATCCGCGTATCCCGCGCCCCCATTCGCCCCAGCGTTGTTCAGTACTAATAACCTCATGTCGATGGTAGGCGCGGGGCACGATATCGGAATGCTCGTGGACGTGCTAACCCAGCCAATGTTTGTTGCTCCGTAAGGCCCAATCGGCCCATAACTGGCCGTCACTGCGACTGCTACGTTAGGGTTCGGCGTCTGAATTACGGTAGCCAGGCCGGTAGAGTTCACGGTCACGACTTGGGGGTTGAAGGATGCCCAGGTCGCAATCTGGGTAAGGTTTGCCGTCGAGCCATCGCTGAACGTACCTGTAGCCGTGAACTGCTGCGTTCCGTTGAGGCCAAGCGTCACTCCCGCCGGCGACACGGTGATAGATTGAAGGGTTGCGGAAGTAGAAATCGTCAGGTTGGTAGATCCGGCCACTGAAGCGTAGGTTGCGGTAATGGTCGCCGTGCCCAGCGAGATCAGTGTGGCCAATCCCTGACTGGCTTGTAAGTTGCTGATCGCGGCAACTGTCGGAGCCGACGAAGTCCAAGTCACCGTGCTCGTCAAATCCTGCGCGAAGATCTTCACCGCGGGTGTGGATGAGCAGGGGATAAAGTCTTCCCAAATGCGTTCGCAGAACGTTCGGCTGATCTATGTAACACCGGGGCATCAGTTTCCTCTGGGAGCCACCATGAGCCTGGCTCGGCGGCTCGAACTCTTGGAGTGGGCGAAAAAATCAGGTGCAATGATCTTTGAAGACGATTACGACAGCGAGTACCGCTACTCGGGACGACCGATTCCAGCTCTGCAAGGCCTGGACAATAGAGAATCGGTTCTCTACGCCGGCAGCTTCAGCAAGGTTTTGTTTCCTGCTCTACGCTTGGGTTACGTTGTGGTTCCCGCAGGATTGGTTCATTACTTTGAAGCAATGCAATCGCTGACCGTCCGGCATGTACCAGTGTTGGAGCAACTCGTGCTCACCGATTTCATCACCGAAGGACATTTTGCACGTCATGTGCGCCGGATGCGCGAGGTGTACGCTGAGCGCCTCTCCGTGTTGCTGGAAGAAGCTCGGTTCAGGCTCGCCGGTTTGCTGGAAATTTCATCGGTCGAAGCGGGGTTACAGACTGCTGCATGGCTGTGCGGCGGGATTGACGCCGAATCCGCCGCGGTTGCCGCAGCGAAGCGCAATGTGGATGTGACTCCACTCAATCGCTACGGCCATGGCACACTTGCAAGAGAGGGACTACAACTAGGATTCGCTGCTTTGGATGTGAAAGAAATCCGTCGTGGTGTTAGGGAACTTACGCGAGCATTGGCCACAACGTGAGATCTCAGGAGATCGGAAGGGTTCCGTCCAGTGCCCCACAATCTTAGGTCTCGTCTGCATCGTAAGA
>JASIKQ010000596.1 GCA_030049565.1 Candidatus Sulfotelmatobacter sp. | reverse complement strand
GGCCTTCACCCAGCGAGCGGCACAAACGATTCTGCCGCTGCAACGCATCGAGCGCTGGGGCTTCGATCCCGAAATTCTCTTTCTTGCTCGCAAGTTCGGCTTTCGCGTAGAGGAAATCGCGGTTCGCTGGGGCCACGTCGGCGATACCCGAATTCATCCTCTGCTTGATGGCGCGAGAATGTTTCTCGATCTGCTGCGGGTCCGCTGGAACAACCTGACTGGCAAGTACAATGGCCATGCCGCAGTGGCCGTGCAACCCGTCAAAACCCCGCGAATCTGAGGCAGTGTCTTAGTTTGAATGTCATCCCGGAGCAAGCGGTCTTGCGCAGCGAAGAGCCCCCATCGGATCAGTGCTTCTCCATATACCTTTGCACCATCACCGCGCAGGCTTCAACGAACTCCCGCTCTTGCTGAGTAAACGCGCCAGTGAAATAACTCTCGATGTCGAGTTCCGCCGCCAGCTTTTTCTTCACAAAAATGGGTACGACCATCTCGCACTTCACTAGTGGCGATCCGGCAAGATAGCGCGGATCTTTAGAAACATCATCCACCACAACTGTCTCCCCGGTGCGTGCCGCGGTGCCGCACAGTCCCGTACTAAGCGGAATGCGCGCATGCGGCGTGAAGCTGCCAACAAAAGGCCCGACCAGAAGCACGTTGTCGTCGGCGGGATCGACTAGATAAAAACCCACCCAGTTGTAGCGCGTCATTCTTTCGTGCAGGGCGTGGCAAATATGCTCCATCAGCGCTTCGGCGGATTTGGCGCTGCCGGCAAACTCCTGAAACTCGCGCAGAAGCTCCTCGTGGATCGGAGTCATAATTTGACCTCATGCCTCGCAGGCCGGTAGGCATCAACCTGCTCATCGCATGCTAATGGCAGTGTACGCGGAGTATGCGGCGGCAATCAGGGTATGTGCCTAGTCGATTACTGCGGGCAGGTTTCTGGGCTGTCGCTCCATTTTTTCGGTCCAGTCATTCGATTCCCGTCGACGTTGTCATCGCCATTCCCGTCGAATGTCGTCATCCCGATCCACATTCAGCGCTGTCATCCCGAGCGCATCTAGGTTCTTGTCTGGGCAGCGGTACCGCGGGCAAGCGAAAGCACACCCCCGCTTTACTTCAGTTCAATGAGGACAAGGCTATTTCCCGCCATATCGATCTGCAATTCGCCGTTTCGGACTTTATAAGATTTCGCCCCCGGCAGTTCGGCCGCGTCTCGAAGCTTCTGAATTTGCGACTCCGTCGGATATCGAGGACTCCCCATGCGCGCATCTTCCTGAAGAACATTCCCATGATTCGCATCCAGAGTCCACACCTCGGCACGGCGGCTTTTGATGTGGTTCAATTTCAGCGTCATCAATTCCGCTCCATCTCCCGCCAGTGCATAATGCCAAACCGCCGCCATCAACGATCCATCTGCCTTCCGCGTCAACAGCGCCGAATCTGAATTTACCTCCAGCCGTTTGTCTCCCAGATAGTGCAGCAGTTTGAATGCGTTGAACGCAGGTTTCGGAATATCGTCCTCCGCAACCAGACCAAACCCGCCATAGAACGGCGTTTTCACCACGCCTTGTTCTTCGAACACATCCGAGAACGTCCAGTACGACATCATCTCCACCAGCCCGTCGCACTGCCGGACCGTATCCGCCATCCACGGCCCCATGTAAGTGGAATCGGTGATGTCGGGTTCATTCTTGTAGCTGGCGTTGTATTCGCTGAAAATCAGCGGCAGCTTTGGCCTGCTGGAGCCCAAAATCTCGTCGTGAACTTTTTCAACCGCGCGGCAGACCATCTTCTCTCGCGAAATTTTCTCGTCCGTGCCGAACACATCTTGCGCTGTATCGTTCGCGTACACGTGAGTAGAAACAAAGTCCACGGGAACATTACTCTCGGTACAGTGTTTGATGAACGCCTCTACCCACGCCGCTTGTGCCGTCGCCGGCCCTCCCACGCGCAAACGCTGATTCACCTTCTTCACGGCACCCACCGTGTGATCGTAGAGTTGCCAGTAAGTTTCTTGTTTCGGCTCGCCCGCCCAGAAATCGAGGTTGGGTTCGTTCCAGACCTCGAAGTACCAGCTCGCGACTTCATCGATTCCGTAGCGTTCAACCAGATGGGTAACGAATGCCGAGATCAGATCGTCCCATTTCCCCCAATCTTTGGGAGGCGAAACCTCCGGCTTGTACCAGAAGGGATGCAAAATCCGCTTTGCCGCCAGATCATTGGGCATGAAACCGATTTCGACAAATGGCTTGACTCCATTCCCCAGCAAGCCATCGTAAATCTGATCCACATAAGAAAAGTTGTATACAGGCTTGCCCTGCGGATCTTCGGAATAGACGCCAACTTCATCGTGAAAAATCGCATGAAAGCGAACGTACTGAAAGCCGGTGATTTTTTTAACCTGTCGCAAATCATCGCGATAGCTCTCGCGCAAACTCAAAATGGCACGTCCGGAACCAAACATCTGCTCCCAAAAATGAGGGAAGGCATGAGCGGCAGCATTCCCATCCAGCGTGATGGTTTCGGTTGATTGCTGCGATTGTGCGGGGGATTGGGCAAAGGAACGTGCCGACGAAAGACAGACGGCCAGAGCGAAAAACGCCACTGCCAACAGGCACGCGCGTTCATAAGTTCGTCGCATCTGTGCAAATGAAGTGAAGGTGCGCCGCCTCAAGCCGCCGCCAGCCTGCGCGGAATATCCTTCTTGCGCACATGCGCCACCGGCTTTTCGTGCAGCAGGAGTTCAGTCGCCAGCACCCGGCGCTCGGCGTGAAACCATCGTTGAACGATGTTTTCCTGCAGGAAGTTCCCCAGCGCCAGCAAGCTCATTCCCTGATGGTGCGCCATCCAGCAGCGCGCTAACTGGCAACGGCTGCGCCAGAACTTCTTGCCATCGGCGGTGAAGTCGGCGGACTCATAGAAGCCGTAATCGCCAACCCATCCCAACGATGACATTCGCTGCAAATTCCGCAGCGCTTCCACTGGGTCCACGTTCAATGCCAGGAAACTTGAGTACGGAGAGATCACCAGCCGCTTCATCTCAGGTTTGCGTAAAGCCAGAGCAGGCAAACCGAAGGCGTAGTACTGATAATTTCCCGCATCGTCCAGCTTGCTATAGGCCGATTCCGAGATGCCCCACGGCACGCCTTTGCGCGCACCATACGCCTGTTGCGACCGCACCGCCGCCACGCACGATCGCTCCAGCAAAGTATTGGAGAAAGACCGCATCCACAGTGCCGGCATGAGGTACTCGAACATGGTTCCGGTCCACGAAAGCAGAACCGAGCCGCCTTTATCCAGCGTGTGTGCCCGCCCCAGTAGAAACCAGCTTTCCTGCGGAATATCTTCCTTCGCGATGGCGATAAAAATCGCCGTGCGTGATTCCGTAGCCAGCAGGTCATAGCAGGCGTCGAATAGCGAATTCGTCTCCACATCGAAGCCCACCGATAGCATTTTGCGGTGCTTATTGAACAGCAGCTTGAAATCCATCTCGTTGGCCAGCTTTCCCGCATCCGCGGCCAGCGAACGCAAATCAGCAGCAAGAGTGGCAGCGTTCTCCTTCGCCCTCAGCAATGCTTCGCGAAAACGTTCGTAAACAACTATGTTTTCCA
>JASIKQ010000595.1 GCA_030049565.1 Candidatus Sulfotelmatobacter sp. | reverse complement strand
CTTTGACCGAGACAATGCCAGCAGACTTCGCGAGATCGGCGACTTTGTCGTAGCCGACTTCTTCGGCTACTTTTACGGTCGCATTGTTCAGCGACATGGCCAACGCGTAACGGAGGGTTACATCGCCGTGGTATTCCTCTTTGTAATTGCGCGGCTCGTAGATCTGATCGCCGTAGGTAAAGCTGGTGGGCGCGTCGGTGACAGTGGACGCGGGAGTGATCACGGTTTGCGAGCCGTCGATGGCCGTATTCATGGCCGCGGCGTAAACGAACGGCTTGAAGATCGAACCAGTGGGTCGTTTGGCCAGAGCGTGATTGAGCTGGCTCCAGCCATAGTCGCGTCCGCCAACGAGCGCGAGAACCGCGCCAGTATGAGGATCGAGCGCTACCAGCGCCACCTGCGCCTGCGGGCCGGGCAGAACCTCGGTTTCGATTTTCTTGCCTACCTTCACGCGCTTGGTGCGCATTTTCTTCACTTGCTCATCGACCAGCTTGATGCCTGATTCGACGGCTTGTGCGGCCGCGTTTTGCAGGTCAAGATCGAGCGTGGTGTAGATGCGATAGGACTGATCGTTGAGCTCGTGCTCGCTGAATTTGTTGATCAGCTGGTCGCGGACCATATCGACGAAATACGGCGCGTCGCTGGCTTCGACGTTGGGCGGAGCAAGCTTGAGCGGCGCAGCCTTGGCTTTTTCTGCCTGCTCGCGAGTGATCGCGTGGGTATCGACCATGGAATCGAGCACGAGATTGCGGCGCTCGAGCGCGCGATCGGGATGGCGGTAGGGCGACAACCGGCTCGGCCCCTGGATGATTCCGGCGAGCAGCGCCGCCTCCGGCAAACTGATGTCTTTCAGGTCTTTATTGAAATAGGACCGCGAGGCCTCGGCGAAGCCGCTGATGGCGAACGATCCGCGCTGGCCCAGGTTCACCCAATTGGCGTAGAACTCGAAAATCTGCTGCTTGCTGAATTTCTGCTCCAGTTCTTCGGCGATGAGCATTTCCGTGAGTTTGCGGCGGATGGTTTTTTCCGGCGTCAGGAAGAATCCGCGCGAAACCTGCATGGTGATGGTCGACCCGCCCTGCTCGTGGCGTTGGCGCAGGAGATCGATCCAGCCAGCCTCGAACATGCGAATGAAGTTGACGCCGCTGTGCTCGAAGAAACGGCGGTCTTCGATGGCGAGTACGGCATCAACCATCACTTTCGGAATGTCGTTGTACTTTACAACTTGGCGCTTGGAGCGCTGTTCAGCGTCAAAGAGCGCGGTGACCAGCTGAGGCTCCAGTTCATACGCCGAAAGACCGCTGCCTTTGCTGGTGATGTGGTCGACCTGGCCATCGGCAATGGTGATTTGGGCCGGCTCGGGGCTATGGTAAGACTCGGGCCCGGGAGTTATATCGATTCCGTCTTTGACGAGGCGAAAACTGCCGAGCGGCGATTCGGCACTCTGGCCGGAATGCGCGGTGTCGGAATAGCCGGCCTCGCGCAGAAAAGCGGCGATTTCCCTCGCCTCGATTTTTTCGCCATCATGGACGGTTCGAGGCCGCGCGTAAATTTTAGCCGCGTTGCTGAAAATTGGCGAGCGAAAGCGCTGCGCGATGATGCGATCGTACTTAATGTAGAAATAGCTGAACGAGCCGGCGAGGGTGACCGCACCAATCAGAAAAACGGCCAGCGCCGCCCGAATTACGGGATCGTGCGTCCTGCCACGGTTTTTCCCGCGGCCGTTGGCTCCGGCCTTCGGAGTTTTGCTCTTCGGAATTTTGACTTTGATGGCCAAGATGGACTCGACGAACCTCCGGAAAACCACGCTGCTCAGACGGTTAGATGCGGTAAAAGGTTGGGCAGTGCTGCCCTTCCGTCACCCGCGTCTCCGCCCCGCTGCTCTGAAAAGGCGAGTTAATTGTTCTATTGTAATGCCGCTGACCCAAAGAAAAAGAGACCCGTGGGTCAAACGGGTCTCCAGGGTGTCAACAAAGGCGTGGCCGTATTTCTCAGTTTGCCGGAACGTCCGTGACTGCCCAAAATCCCGGGGTGACTATGGTCAAGGTGGCGATGGGCTGGCTCAGAGCGCCATCGGTTCCTACGATGAGCGGCACCAACTGCGTGACCTGCGTACTGCTGGAGTTGAGGTAGCTGCCGTAGTCGATGAGATATGTGCCACTTTGATCGAATTGGCCCCACGAGCCACCCCCGATATTGCTGAAGGGCGAGCCGGTAAGCGCGGTAAGGGTCCCGGTGGGTGAGAGTGAGTAACCTTCGGTTGGATTGAAGGCGCTCTCCGCGTCATTGAAACCGAACGAATAAACGAGATTTCCGCCGGAGTTTGGCGAAACGGCGATGGCGAAGGGCGAGTACTGGGTGGCGAACGGGGAGCCCGCAACCTGCGTGATAGCGCCGGCACTTGCGCCCGACTGCGTGATGCTGAAGACGTAAAGATGATCGTCATCCGCGCCGCTGAATCCTGCAGCAGCACTGCTGCCGGTGGTTCCGATCAGGAAGTTGCCGGTTGGATCTCCCTGCACTTGCCACATATTAAAGGGCGCCCCGGTAAATGGGCTACCCGGCACGGCCGTTAACACGCCGCCAGTGCCGATCACGTAAGCTGCAATCTCCGAGCCTTGATGCGTATACCAATCGCCGTCGACGATATACAGATATTTTCCCAGACCATCGGTTGCCAGGTTCATCGGCTCGAAGCCGGCCGGAAGCGTGATAAAGGGCGGTGAGGCTGCAGTCAGAGCACCACCGCTGCCGATCAAAAAAACATAAACCTCACCGGCAAGCGCATCCGAGATGAACAGGTAGGAACCAGTGGGATCGGTAATGATGTTGTTCTGGCCGACGCCCCCGTTGAAACCATCCAGAGCAGGCACACTGAGCGGGTTGACGCCGCTGATCGCAGTCAGGCCTCCGCTTGAGGTGATGGTCCATCCGAAAAGTTGTTGGGCGGCCCCGAATCCCGCATAAAGAAATTGTCCCTGAGCTACGGTCATGCCGACGCCGCCAGTGTTGCTGGGCACAGTGGGCGCGGTGTAGCCGCTGGTTGGGCCAAATGTCGAGCCGCCCACGCTTAGAGTGTAGCCATCGATGGTGCTGCTAGTCTGATCGACGGCAAAAACGAATGCCGAGGGCGAAGAACCACCACCGCCTCCACCGCCCCCGCCGCCCCCGCCAGGACTGCCCGAGCCGGAAGAATTGCAAGTGCCGCCGAAAGTCACGTTGCAGAAATAATGACCGCCGCAGTTGGCCAGGAGCATTGTTGCCAGCAGCACCAGCAGGCTGAATAAGGCTCGACGCACTATTTTCATGAACTGCCTCCAACGGAACTTCGCGCAGACTTGTGAAAATGCTTGTTTCAATAAATGGCTCGCGGCCGACCTCGCGACCAACCTCTGCGGCTAAAGCCGCACCAATGGCAACTCCGGGCAGCACGGCTAAGAGCCGTGCCCTTCCCGAAACCCATTTTTGAAACGCGCTCTACTGCAGGCCTCTGCTTCCGGCTCGCGCGCCTGTGCCGGAAGCAGACTGCCAAGAGGCGTGAAGAAGCTCTTAATCTGTTGCGATAGTAGGTGCCCGGTAACTTGACCGCAACGTTACGAATGTCACTGGACGAACGCTGAGCAAGGACTATGAATCGACGCGGAGCTCACCCGTAAACCGTCTTTCGGAGGGATGGTAGCGGCAAGCCACCGCCGGCCATTGCCAATATGACGAATCCTCCAGAAGCAGCCTGGGATGCGATGATTGGACTGCCTATACCGCTTTTGAAGGGACATCCCGACAGCGCAGATATCGACAGATCGGAAAATGAAAAGTACATATCGGCGGCGG
>JASIKQ010000594.1 GCA_030049565.1 Candidatus Sulfotelmatobacter sp. | reverse complement strand
GATCCATCAGCCCCGGCAACGTCTTCATCAGGTCGTTGTAGATGACCATTACGGCGAAAAGCACCAGAAAAACAAACGCCGCCTGATAGACGCGTTCTTTTATACGCAGGCTGACGTCGCGGCGCATCAGCCCTTCGATTAGCAGGAACAGAATCACGCCACCGTCCAGAATCGGAATCGGCAGCAGGTTGAAGATGCCGAGGTTGAGGCTGATGCCGGCGGTCAACTCCATCAGCGGCGTCCAACCCTTTTGCTGCGCCGCGTAGCCCGCGTCCTGAGCGATACCGATCGGCCCGGAAACGGCCTTGAGCGACACTTTGCGTTCAACGATCTTCTTGGCCAGTTCCAGAATCAGCAAGGAATATTTCTTGTTTTGCTCGAGCGACAGGCTCAACGCCTGCGCGAAGGGCAATTTGGTCACCTTGGTGTCGCTCTTGCTCAGAAATCCCAGCCGGTAGCGAAATTCCTTCGGGTCCTCAGTCTTGGCCAGCACAGGTTTCAAATGGAAATTCAGCGTCTGGTTGCCGCGAACCACCGCGATATCGACAGGCTTATCTTTGGTTTGCTGCAGGCTGTCAATCATGGCTTCCAGGGAATGCAGGGGCTGGCCGTCGAGAGCAACGATTCTGTCGCCTTCCTGCAAACCAGCCTTTGCAGCCGGCGTGTCGGCTTCAATGCGATCGACCACAACCGGGTCTTCCGGATACCATCCCGCCGAACCCACCTCCGAACTGGTAACCGCTTGCGGCACGATGGTTTTCTGGAAGGCCTCGGACCCGCGCTGAACCGAAATGGTCAGCGGCTGGTTGGGGCTGAGCCATACGCGCGGCTGCAACTGTTCCCACGTCGGGTTGTTAACGCCGTCAATCTTCACGATCCGATCGCCGGGTTGCAGACCGGCCCGCGCGGCCGGAGAGTTGTGCTTAACGCCCTCGATTACCGCCGGCTGATCAAGAAAGGCCGCGTACTCGTAGTGCACCATGTACACCACGGTGAGCAGGACAATCGCCAGCAAAATGTTCATGGACGGGCCGGCGATGGCAATCAAGAAACGGTGCCAGCGAGGGTGAGACATGAACTCGGCAGGATCGGGGACACCGTTGATGAGAGTGCGCTCGTCCATGGGATTCTCGCCGCTCATCTTCACATAGCCGCCGAGCGGCAAAAGGTTGATGCGATAATCAGTGTCCCCCTTGCGAAAACCGGTGATCCGCTTGCCGAAGCCAATGGCGAACTGCTCGACGCGCACGCCCAGCAGCTTGGCCACCGCGTAGTGGCCGAACTCGTGGATCAAAATCATGAATCCAAGTACGACTGCTACGGCGGCGACAGAGATGAAGAAATCAGACATAACCTAAGTACGCGAACAACTCCCCATTAAATTCAGCAATTACACTGATGCTGCCCGCGGCTCAGCGGTTTTTTTAATTCGCTTTCGGGCGTAGCGGCGGGCTTCGGCGTCGGCCTCAAGGACCTCGACAATCGATTGCAGCGTATCACTATTGGATGCCACCACCGCATGTTCGATGATACCCGGAATCTCGTCGAATCGAATAGCACCTTCGAGGAATGCAGCCACGGCGACTTCGTCGGCTGCGTTCAGAGCCACCGTTTTTGCTCCCCCTGCCTCTGCCGCTTCATAGGCCAGGCGCAGACAAGGAAATTTATCCATATCTGGCGGGCAGAAGTCCAGATGCCGGAGGTTACCCACGTCGAATCGCATATCCGACTGAATCCGCTCGGGATAGGTTAGCGCGTACAGAATCGGCAGCCGCATGTCCGTCACCGAAAACTGAGCCAGGATGCTGCCATCGACAAATTCGACCATAGAGTGAATCGTGGATTGCGGATGAACCAGAACTTCCACCTTAGCGGGCGGGACGTGGAACAGGTGGCACGCTTCGATCACTTCGAAGCCTTTGTTCATTAACGTTGCCGAATCAATGGTGATGCGCTTGCCCATTCTCCACGTAGGATGATTTAGCGCCTGCTCGACCGTGATAGAAGCGAATTCCGACCGGGGAGTGTTTAAGAAGGGCCCACCCGAAGCCGTCAGCCACACGCGTTCCACTTCGTTCATTTTTCCCCCGCGCAGGCATTGATGCACGGCGTTGTGTTCGCTATCAATGGGCAGCAGCGGCTTGCCTTGCTTGCGCGCTTCCGCCGAGATCAATTCGCCGGCGGCCACGAGACATTCCTTGTTGGCGATGCCGACGGTTTTCCCAGCCTTCACAGCTGCATAAGTAGCCTCAAGCCCCCCTACGCCAACGATCGCGCTCACCACGAAGTCCGCATCGGGATGAGTAGCAACCTTGACCGTGCCCGCCGTGCCATGGGCGACTTCGAGTCCGCTGATACCGGCCTGTTTCAGGCGCTTGCGGAGGGTATCGGCGTCGGCCTCTGCCGCAACCGAAAGCACACGCGGTTTCCAGCGCCGCGCCTGCTCGAAAGCGCCATCCAGGTTTTTCCCTGCGGCCAGCGCAACAACCTGAAAGCGCTCGGGGTACGATTCGACGACGCTCAGGGTGTTGCGGCCGATAGAGCCTGTCGATCCAAGGATGGCAATCCGTTTCATGAAGTTGCCCGAATCTTGAATAACCCTTTATCTTACAGGACGAATGGGTTGTTCTTTACACTGATGCGCGCCTGGCGGCCGGCGCGAACGTCGAATTAGTGCTGATTCTGCCGCCCGAATTGTCTTCCGGGAAGAATCGGCTGTCATGCGCGCGTGTTGAGAGTAGAGCAGGTATCAGGCAATAACTTCCGAGTCACGGCTGAGATTAGGCGGATGTTTTGCCGGAAATCCCAATCAAGCTGCTGCGGAATTTGGTCTGCGAAGGTCGGCAGAGAATGCCTGGAACTGCTGTGACCACGGGCCAAAATTGCCGCCAGGTGAAGAAAATGCCTGTCATGGGGCAGGAACTTTAGAAATTTGTGAGAAAAGGCTTCCTTTGGCACTGCCTTTGGTGCAATAATTACGGCCCGAGAATTGCTCTGGCCAATGTCAAGTACTTAGGTAGGTTCGCATGTGGATCGACAAGCTATCGGCTGGCGTGGTGCGGGTGCAGACCGCGATCGGGCCGCGCTATTTAATGCCTTCATTTCTCCAGCGTGTATATTTCCTCTGGATGTTCCGTAATTTCCCCATTCTTCCTCAAGCCGTACTCAGCCGGGCGCAACAGCGATTGATCGACCGCTTGTGCTCGGAGCAGCGGTTCGTCTCCATGGCTTATGCCGACGGCTTGGACGACGCCCCGGTCATTGGCACCGTCGAGAGGCGGCCCGCGATTGGGGCAGAGTCGTTACCTCTACGGCGTCCCATGGTCACCGAATCCTCCGGACTCGCCGCGCAGGTGCGCCAGCGATCCTAGCGCACTGCCTGCGCAGCCGCGTGAATATCGTTCCTCTTTCCTCGAGAGCTGTGCACTTGGTCCGCGGTGAAATGTTAAAATCGTAAACTGTCCGCAGAAAAAATTTCCCGACGCGGGCGCGTAGCTCAATTGGCAGAGCAACTGACTCTTAATCTCTACTGCATCAGCCACTCCCGTTATTTTTCAATGACTTAATGCAGCTTGATGCAGCCTGATGCTGCCCAATATTGACCGATAGGTGCAAAAATGGGTGCAAATCTGGTACGCTCGGATTTTAGGGGACAAAGACCATGGGAAAGATAGACAGGCCGATTGATGCTGTGCTGGATCAATACCCCGGTGCTCCGGAGAACGTGCTCGGAGAACTCGGTATCGAATTGGGGGGAATGGCCAGCCCGATTATTAAAGCGGCCAACGTTATTCGTCAGCGGCTTTTTGGTGCGCCGGCCAGGGGGGAGCGGACATGTGCGCTTCTCAAAGCGATGAATGAGGAACTGATCCGTTTGAGTGAGCAAATCGATCAAAAAGTCCTCAACGAACGAATCGATTCTCCTGAATTCCAAGACGCATTGGTACTGGCTATCGAGGAAGCATGGCGGACAAGCAATGAAGTTAGAGTCCAAAGGCTTGCAGCTGTGTTGGCAAATGGAGTTGCAACAGACGTAGATGTTCCGTCGGGCGAGGATTTGTCATCCTTCGTGAGAGAGGTTGCGTATCTCGATGATGGTGACATCCAGATGCTGCAAGTGATAGAGGAAATCTACAGGCCGATCCGTAATCGGCCGGATATGAGCGATCCGAATGAGTTCACCCTCCTTATTGCTGGCTTCTATAGGCGGACCGATGCGCTCAGAATAAGCCGCGATGACGTGCACGCGCGATGCTCGCGTCTGAGCGGTTTTGGATTGGCGGTAGAAGTTCTGCGGTCTGAAACGAGGATGTCTCTTGTCGCTCCACTCGCAGCGCCAAACATTCCCGCGTGTATTCGTCGATCAGCGTCAAGATGCGAAGCGTCCTTCCATCATGCGTCATGGCACTCAAAAAGTCGTAGCTCCAAACATGATTCGCTCCCTCCGCCCTCAGCCGCACACACGAACCATCCGCCAGCCACAATCTTCCTCTCGGTCTCTGTTTGGCGGGTACTTTCAGCCCTTCGCGCCGCCAGATGCATTGCACTCGATCCTTGCCCACTCGCCACCCTGCCGTCCGCAACAGCGCCGTGATCCGCCGGTAACCGTCCCTCGGTGACAGGTGACGAACACAGGTGTGGCATCGCAGCTTTATTTACTTGTCTAACCCAGCACGTTGGGCCGAAAGATTACTGTGCTACTGCTGAAGCGTGGGGAACAGCACCCAAGTGTTCAACCCATAGCTTGCCTCGTATGCGTTTGGCGGGAGTCCAACGTCGGGCGACTGTTAACAATGCCAGTATTTTTCCCGGCCGCTTTCTGAGTAATTCAATGGGTGATTCCGAACTACTGCATTATCGGCAAGTTCGCTGGTTGTTCGAGCCGGAACTCGAGCAAAGATTCGCTCTGCACTGATACCTGCTTACCTTTCGTTCCGGCCGCGACGGCGGTACCAGTTGCAGCACCCGCGACTGCTCCGATGGCAGCGCCTTTTCCCCCTCCTGCCAATCCGCCAACGAGTGCGCCAAGCCCTGTGCCCCCCACAACCCTCCTGGCTGTTTTCTTGCCTTCGCCCTGCGAGCGTACTTCATAGGTACTAGTGAGCAGAGGATAGGCCGTCCCGTTAATAACGATGTCTGTCAACTCGAGAGTTAGGTCCGCACCACCCGACATGTTGCCGGCCTTCTGCGCATTGGCAAGGCGGCCATAGAGTGTCGCGCCTCGGGGCGCGACGACTACGTCATTAGCCATCAGATTGGTCTCCAGGCTTGCAGTGAAACGATATCCGACCTGTTGGTGGCTCGAATCTACAGAGTCAATCATTCTGATTAGAATTCGCGTTCCGGCTGGAACGTAAATCTTTTCAGATACTGCTGCCATGCAGATAGCGATCAGCGCGGCCGCCGCAACCAATCTCATGCACAAAGCCATCGTCCCACACCTATTGATTTGCATATGATCTCCCTTTCTTCGGAGTTAAGATCCTTGCCTGGCGATCGGCAATTCCGTTGCAATTTGAAGGTCAATGATCATCAACAGCTGGTCCTCAATCTGCAAGAAACGCGCCGCTTGGATGGCCCCTAGTGATGTCTTGACGCGATCATAGTATCTAGCCAAGAGGTCGGAGCGCTGTTTTCGGTAATTGAAAGCATTCTGAATAAGTTCATCCGCC
>JASIKQ010000593.1 GCA_030049565.1 Candidatus Sulfotelmatobacter sp. | reverse complement strand
CCACGCGTCGTCCTACTATCGGTGTATTTGATTCCGGCTTCGGGGGTCTGACCGTCCTTAAAGCTTTACTTGAACTTATTCCCGATGCCGATTACGTCTATTTCGGCGATACTGCCCGCCTTCCTTACGGCTCCAAATCGGTCGAAACCGTCGGTCGCTATGCGGTCGAGGCAGCGCACTATCTGGAATCTCATGGCTCCGAGCTGCTGGTCATCGCCTGCAATACGGCTACGGCACTGGCGCTGGATCGCATCACGGCCGCCGCGCGCGTGCCGGTTGTGGGCGTGGTCGAGCCCGGGGCTAAGGCCGCTGCGTTGGTCAGCAAGAATAAGAAGGTTGTGGTTATCGGCACCGAAGCCACCGTTAGCAGCCATGCCTATCGCAGGGCTCTCGAAGCCCACAGCGTCGACGCGCGCGAAAAAGCCTGCCCTTTGCTGGTGCCGCTGGTGGAGGAAGGATGGGTTGAGCACCCGGTCACCGAGCAGGTGGCGCGCATTTATCTGGATGAAGCCTTCTGCGATGGCTTTGGCGACGCCGATGCACTGGTGCTCGGCTGCACGCATTATCCGCTGCTCAAGCCGCTGCTCCGTCGCATCACGCTGCCGCGGGTGAGCATTGTCGACTCTGCCGAATCGACAGCGCGTGCCGTCGCTTGCCAGCTGCAAAAACTTGTGCCGCCTACGGTTCATGAGGAACGGCGGGCGCAACCGCGTTTGAGGTTTTTCGCCACCGATTCAGTGGAGAAATTCCGCCGGCTGGGCGAGCGATTTCTAGGACATTCCATAGAAGGCGTTGAGCATGTGGATTTGAAGGAGTAACAGCGAGAAGGCGTTGCGAGCCAACGTCTTTTCGATTAGGACAATTTCAGTACAGGTGGAAGTCGACTTCGACGGCAATCTCCACGGGAACCGGATGGCCGTCGCGCTTGCCGGGTTCGAATCTCCAGTTCTTGACAGATTCAATGGCTTTCTCATCCAAACCCATGCCGAGCGCGTTGATTACCCGAATTGCGGTTGGGCGACCGGTCGCGTCGACGACTAAGCCCAGCACGCAGGTACCCTGATACTTCGCTTTGCGCGCCTCATCGGAGAACTCCGGTTCAGTCTGGTAAATGACTCGCGGCGCAGTAACTCCGCCGCCCGGGCGGTAAACACCACCGCCGGCGCCCATCCCTTCGCCGGGGCCAACGCCACGTCCATTACCGGAACCAACGCCGCCACCCGAGCCCGAACCGATTCCGCTGCCGGATCCAGTGCCATTTGACGGAATGACCGCCGTGGATTTCGGGTCGCCTAGGTTCGGCATATTGTTATTGGCAACGATCTTCAGATCGGGCGGGACCATCACTGTAGGCTCGAACGCCAGCTTGGGAGCAGGATTTCGTATGACCGCGGCAGGAGGCACGATCTGAGGCTGCATCGAAAACTTAGGAAGCCTTCCCGCGGAAGCCTTGAGCACATCGCGGTCGCCGCCACCACCGCCGCCGCCAGCCTGGGTCTTGGCTGGTTTCAGAATAAAGTCGCCGGGATCGATGAGCTTGGTTTCCACCGCCGGTTTGGCCACGACCTTTGCTACCACGCGCCGTGCCAGGATCGTGCCTCCGATGATCAACGCGAGCACGATCACGTGGGCTACGGTCGAACCCAAAGCGCCGTTCTTCTTATAGTTGTAGAAACCCCAGATATCTTTTACCGGGATGGGTTTCGATTCGAGCTTGAGAGGCGGCAGTTTCTTGGGAAAGAAAAAGTCGTCAATTCCGTGGAAAAGCGACTTCCAGAGCGGCTCCGGCGGAGCCATCAACAGATTGAGTTCGGGCTCGGCAGATTCCGAGGCGCCGTTGGGATTGACTTTAGGATTGACTTCTACGGATGCCATTGTTCCCCAATTTGGTTTGTTCTGCGCTGGTGAAAAGCTATCTGGTTGACAAGACTTCCGCTCCCTTAGACAGATGAGCTGTCCTTGCAACAAGTTGCCTGTATTCCAATCTCCTTATAGAAGATGTCGCGGCGGCGTAGAGCGCGCCCAATTCCCCCAGCTTTTCAAATTGTACCGCTTTCGCTCGCCATTACGAAGTGTATTTCCAGTTCCCTCAAACGCGGTGACGACTTCAGAATTGTTCTTCGTAAAGAGGCCGCATAGACGTTCCGAGCATCGCTCCCTATAATGAAAAGATTCAATCATTTGGAGATGCCATTCGGGTGCCCCTCGAACTGAAATCCACCATCAGCCTGCCCAAAACGGCCTTCCCCATGAAGGCCAACCTGCCGCAGAATGAGCCCAAAATGCTGGCTCGCTGGGAGCAGGAGCGAATTTACGACCGCATCCGCGAGGCTCGCAGAGGCGCACCCGCGTACATTCTGCACGATGGCCCGCCCTATACCAGCGGCCCAATTCATCTGGGAACAGCGCTGAACAAGTGCCTCAAAGACTTTATCGTCAAATCAAAGACCATGTCCGGTTATGATGCGCCCTACGTGCCGGGATGGGACTGCCACGGGTTACCCATAGAAATCAAAGTCGACAAAGAACTTGGCGGCAAGAAGATACAGATGCACCCACTTGATGTTCGCGCCGCGTGCCGCAAGTATGCCCAGAAGTTTCTCGACCTGCAGCGCGAACAGTTTAAGCGCATCGGTGTGTTTGGCCGGTTTGATCGTCCCTACGTCACCATGGAACCGCAGTACGAATCCGTCGTGCTCTCTACTTTCTACTCCTTCTATGAGAATGGATTCGTCTACAAAGGGCTGCGTGCGGTTTATTGGTGCATGCACGACGAGACGGCGCTCGCCGAGGCCGAGGTGGAGTATGAGAATCACATCAGCCCAACGATTTGGGTGAAGTACGCGCTGC
>JASIKQ010000592.1 GCA_030049565.1 Candidatus Sulfotelmatobacter sp. | reverse complement strand
TCTTCAGCTATCTGAACCTGTTCATGTTCTTCATGCTGACGCTGGTGCTGGCGGGAAATTATCTACAAATGTTCATCGGATGGGAGGGAGTCGGCCTGGCCTCTTATTTGCTGATCGGTTATTGGTTCACAAAAGATTCGGCGGCATCGGCTGGGAAAAAAGCTTTCATCGTCAACCGCGTGGGGGATTTCGGATTTCTGATCGCACTGTTTTTGTTGATCAAGCATTTCGGTTCGTTGAGCTTTTCGCAATTATTCGATGCGATAAAGCCGATGCCGGCCGAAACTGCTGCCGCCGGCCTGCTGACGACGATCGGCATTCTCCTGATGGTCGGCGCTTGCGGAAAGTCGGCGCAGGTTCCGCTCTATGTGTGGCTTCCCGACGCCATGGAGGGCCCCACGCCAGTTTCCGCTCTGATTCACGCCGCGACCATGGTCACGGCTGGCGTGTACATGGTTGCGCGTTCGCATGTGATCTTCGAGCGTGCGCCGATTGCGCTGACCATCATAGCGATCATCGGCACCCTCACGGCTTTCTTCGCCGCGACCATCGGCATCACGCAGACTGACATCAAGAAGGTTCTGGCCTACTCCACGATTTCGCAGCTCGGCTACATGTTCATGGCTTGCGGCGTGGGCGCATTTTCTGCGGGCATCTTCCATCTGATGACCCACGCTTTCTTCAAGGGCCTGCTGTTTCTTGCCGCAGGTTCGGTGATTCATGCCGTCGGCGGCCAGCAGGATATGCGGCAAATGGGCGGGCTGCGCAGCAAGATTCCTTGGACCTTTTGGACGATGACCGCGGCGACGCTTGCCATCTCCGGCATCCCCGGCTTCGCCGGATTTTTCAGCAAGGATGAGATTTTGTGGCGCTCCTATCAGGCAAGCTGGATTTACTGGCTCATCGGAGTTGTCACCGCTCTGCTCACCAGCTTCTACATGTTCCGACTGTGGTTCCTGACTTTCTTCGGAGAATATCGCGGACAGGCGGAAAGCGGCCCCGGCCATTCTTCTCATGATGCCCATGGCCAATCCACGCACACCACGCACGGCCATGCCGGAATTCACGAGAGTCCTAAGGTCATGGTGGTCCCGCTCGTCATTCTAGGCGTGCTTTCGGTCATCGGCGGCTACGTGGGCGTGCCGGGCTCACTCGGCGGCAGCAATCATTTCGACAACTTTCTCGGACCTGTTTTTAGCAACACACTTGCCGCCGGCTCGCAAAACACGGCAATTGGCGAAAGAGTGACTTCCGAAAAGGAAACCGAAGGCTTTGCGCCCAAGAGCGCCGCTTCCACCGAGCTGATGTTCACTGGAATTTCCGTGATCGCCGCATTTTTAGGTTTCGGCTTCGCCTGGCTACTCTACTACCGCAGCCCAGATTTACCCGACAGAATCGCCACCTCGCTGCACGGCGGGTACGAAATGCTGGTGCACAAGTACTACGTGGATGAGTTGTATGGCGCGCTTTTCGTGAAGCCGCTGATTGACGGTTCCACTCGCATACTCTGGCAAGACATGGACCGCAAGGTGATCGACGCCGCGGTCAACGATGCCGGCTATGGCGCGGAGCACGTTTCCGACGAAGTGCGGCACATGCAATCCGGGAATATCCGTTCCTATGCCGGCTGGATTGCCGCTGGCGGGGCTGTGGTGATCGCCTTTATGATCTGGATGGGGGTGCGATGAACGCCATCGATCACAACGTCCTGAGCATGGTCACGTTCGCTCCCCTCGTCGGCGGCTTGCTTCTGGTTCTGCTTCCTCGCCGTGATCGCGACATTCGTATCTTCACCCTTGTCGTCTCGCTCTTGACGTTTGTTCTCTCGCTGCATCTGCCTGTGTACTTCCATCGATCGCACACGGAATTCAGGTTCGAGATCGACAGGCCGTGGATTTCCACTCCCAACATTCACTACCACATGGGAATCGATGGCTTCTCGATGTGGCTGGTCGTGCTCACGACGTTTCTCACGCCGCTGTGCGTGCTGATTTCGTGGCACTCGGTGCGCGAGCGGGTGAAAGAATTTTTCATTCTGCTGCTGATCCTGGAAACGGCGCTGATTGGCGTCTTCACATCGCTCGATTTATTTCTTTTCTATTTCTTCTGGGAAGCTACGCTCATTCCGATGGCGTTGCTGATCGGCATTTTTGGTCACGAGCGCAAAGTTTACGCTGCGGTGAAGTTTTTCATGTATACCATGATCGCCTCGGTTTTTATGCTGGCGGCGATTCTGTGGCTTTACGCGCATACGGGCACGTTTGATTTCGTCGCCATTCGCGATCAGATCGCCAGCGGCGCGGTGCCGAGGTTTCCGGCGGCCGCGCCGTGGCTGTTCCTTGGATTCTTTCTTGCCTTCGCGGTGAAGGTTCCCTTATTTCCCTTCCACACCTGGTTGCCGGATGCACACGTGGAAGCGCCCACGGCCGGCTCAGTGCTGCTGGCCGCGGTCCTGCTCAAGATGGGCACCTACGGCATGTTACGCTTCAACCTTGGCCTGTTCCCCGAGCAATCGCGACAGAATGCGTGGTGGATCATCATCCTCGCCCTCATCGGTATTATCTATGGCGCGCTGGTGGCGATGGTGCAGCCGAATCTGAAAAAGCTGATCGCTTATTCGTCGGTCAGCCATCTTGGGTTTGTTGTCCTGGGGATTTTCAGTTTCACGCAAGCAGGGTTGAACGGCGCCATGTTCGTCATGCTGGCGCACGGCATTTCTACCGGCGCCCTGTTCATGCTGGCGGGCATTCTGCACGAACGCCGGCATACTTATGAGATCACCGAATTCGGCGGGCTGGCGTCGCCTATGCCGGTCTATGCGGCATCGTTTCTTTTTATTGTGCTGGCGTCGGTGGGTTTGCCTTTGCTGAACGGTTTTATCGGCGAGTTCCTGGTGTTGAGCGGCGCCTTCC
>JASIKQ010000591.1 GCA_030049565.1 Candidatus Sulfotelmatobacter sp. | reverse complement strand
TGACCATGGTGAACCTGCGAACCGAACTTTATGGATACTATCGTAAGCGCGGATACACAGAAGACGGAACGCTGCCCTTTCCCAAAGAACAGCACCCTCCCAAAGTACCCTGTCACCTGGTCAAGATGTCGAAACCGCTTCAGTAACTTGCGCGGCCTGGTCGAAGCATCATTCGCAATGTCACGCTGAGCGAGGATTGAGCTTCGCGAAGGCGAAGCTCAACCGCAGTCGAAGCATCCCTATAAGCGTGTAAGCAGCTTGAGTCGGACATTTTCATCCGCAAACGCCATCGAGGCCAAATGCCCCCATGCTCAATGCTGTTCAAACAATTCGCTGCGATCAATCCGCTCGCCTTTGAACACGACCATCGAGATTCGCTCCGTGGCCGAGATGTCCTCCAGCGGATTTCCATCCACCACCAGCAAATCCGCATCGTTACCAACGCGAACCGCTCCGGTATGATTGTCGGCCCGCAGCAACCGCGCCGCATTCAGCGTCGCAGCCTGCAATGCCGCGGCCGGCGGAATTCCCGCCTGTACCCAGAGTTGAAGCTCATGCTGCACCGTCGGCCCATGAATAACGAGAAAATTTCCCGCATCGCTGCCGGTCACCAGCGGCACTTTGAGTGCATATGCACGTTTCAGATTGTCCTCCGCAATCGTCATGTCAATGGGATACTGTCCCAGCGACTTGCGCATCGCCTCCGTCTCCGGCGAATGCATTGCCTCCTCAGTTCCCTGCAATAGCTCGGCCGGCCCTACTTGCTGCACCAGCGACCGCTTCAGCAGATCGTCGTTGCCCGCAGCGAAGTCTTTGAACGCTTCACCGACGCTCAGCGTGGGATCATAAAAGGTTCCCTGCTTCGCCATCTGCTCAAACAACTCATCGGGAATCCTCTCGCGAAACGATCCGTGCTCAATCGAGTCTGCCCGCGCTTTCACCGCATCGGAAACATCGCGGGCATCTCCAGTATGCACTGCCAGCGGCAACGAGATGGTATGCGCCTCTTGCGCGACCGCGTCAAACAATGCGGTATCCAGGCGGTTGAAGATTTGGCTTCCGCCGCCTGCTTCGAGAATCGCCTTGATGCAATCGATTCCTCGCTTCTTCAATCCATCGACCTGCTGGCGGGCTTCCTCGCTCGTAGCTGGGAGGCGCAGGTTTTCTGCTTCTGCCCGGGCGCGAATGTTTGGGGGAAGGTCCTTGAAATATTCCGTCCCGTGTCCGCCAGGCGTGGTGAACATTGGACCGCAGGTTTGCAACTCCGCTCCCAGAATCTCGCCGCTAGTCACTTGGGAACGAATCTTGAGAAGCTTCTCTGGATTGTCTCCGACGCTTCTGATCGTGGTCACGCCACTGTAAAGATACGCCGCCAGCGCCCTCTGCATGCCTTTATCGGCGTCGTACTTACTCATGTCTGAATAGAAACCGCCGGGCGCGCCCAGATGAACATGAACGTCGATCAGCCCAGGAAGGATGGTTTTCCCGGCCGCTTCCACCGTTTCCGCCTTCAACGTTTTTGGATCAGGCCCGGCGCCTTCATAAATCTCTGCGATCTTGCCGCCGCGCACCAGCACCGACCCATTCTCGATCACCTTGCCGTCGCCCACAAAAATGCGCGCTCCGCGAATCAGAAACGTATCCCCGCGTGCCAGTTGCCGGTTCAGAATTTTGGTTCTCTCCACTCCGCTCTGCGTATGCATCTGCCACGCGCCCATCACCACAAACGGGGTCATCACCGCAGCCAGCCACAACTTCGCCGAGTTCTTGATCTTCTCTTCCTTTTCCCAACGGAACAGTTTGTAGGAAATAAACAGCCCCACGGCTGCGGTGAGTATCAGCGCCAGCGCCGGCTCAACATTCTGCGCCATTCCCTGGTTCTGCTTGAGCATGCCTTCAATGCCCTGCACCATGTAGGTCGCCGGCAGAAAATAAGTGATCTCCAGCAGCCACTGCGGAAAGATCGAGGTCGGAAATGTCGCCCCGCTGAGAAATAGCATGGGTAGATAAATCAACTGCACCAGCAGTTGGCTCTCCTGCATCGAGTTGACCACCGACGCCAGAATCAGGCCGATGGCTCGCATCGCCACGATCGAGATTGTGACGAAAACCAGAACCGCTCCCATCGACCGCGGCCAGGGCATGCCGTAGAGAGAATGTGCCAGCAGAAAGATCAGCAGCACATTCGGCATATACAAAATCCATCCCGTTATGATCGACGCCACCAGCACCGGAGCGGGCGTAATCGGCGTGACTTTGTAACGTCGCAAAATATTTGCTTCCCGCTCCTGCACCGCGCGAATTCCAGCGCCCATCAAGCCATTCCCGAGAATGCCAATAATCAGCACCATCGCGATGATGATCGTCATCGCCGCTCCGCGCTCACCATGCATGGCCTGGCCGAAAATGAAGAAGAATAAAAGCGGGAAGAGATAATTGAAGAAAATCACCGACCGGTTGCGCAGGGCCAGCTTCAGATCGATCGCTACAAGTGCTTGATAGGCTTTCATTCTCCGGCCTTCATTTTGCGGCTTTCACTCGCGCAACCGCTTCCCTGTCAACTCAATGAACACATCTTCCAGGCTCGGCTGTTTGAGGCTGACGTCGGTGAGCTCCATCCCCCGCTGATCGATCCACTTCACCAAATCGACCAGCGTCGCCGCCGGGCGCCGTGAATTTACCGTCAGCGTGTGTCCGTTTCCATCCAGCACGCTGTGCGTCGACTCTGCCCACGCCGGTCGATTCTCGGGAAATGCCGTCGCGCATGTCACCACTATGCTGGATGCGTTCTTGCTCTGGCGCCGCAGCCGGGTGGGCGTATCCATCGCAATGATGCGCCCTTCATCCACAATTGCCACGCGGTCGCACAGCCGTTCGGCTTCCTCTATATAGTGCGTGGTCATCAGGATGGTCCGGCGCTCACCCTTGAGTTCCTCGAGCAAGGAATGAATCTCAGCCCGCACCTGTGGATCGAGCCCCGTTGTTGGTTCGTCCAAAAAAATAAGCTGCGGATCGTTGAGCAGCGCCAGAGCCAGCGCCAGCCGTTGCTTCTGCCCGCCAGAGAGTGTGCGATAAAATGCACCCTTCTTTTCTTCGAGCTGTAAACGCCGGAGCAGCTTGTTCAGATCGACGTGGCGCGAATAGAAAGATGCGAACACATCCATCGCCTCGTGCACGCGAATCTTCTCCGGCAGATTGGTTGCCTGCAAGCAAACGCCAATGCGGTCCTTCAGCTTCTGCCGTTGCCGGTCGGGGTCGAAACCGAGAACTTCGACTTTGCCTTCGGTGCGCGGCCGCAATCCTTCCAAAATTTCGACAGTAGTCGTCTTACCCGCGCCGTTCGGCCCCAGCAGGCCGAAAACTTCCCCCGGGTGAATCTCAAAATCGATTCCCTTAACAGCGTGAACCTCGCCGTAAGATTTCTTCAGGCCTTGAACCGAGATGGCGGGCGCAGCGGCATTCATGGCGGGATGGATAGGCTACCGAAGAAACATCCATCAAGTCAAAGACCACCGCGCACGCTGGGATAACTCCGTGTCCTCCGTGTTTCAATTCCCACCCATCCATCTCACCATTGCTCCAGCAATCGCCTCATCTTGCCGCCAACCCGACACTCCATTACCATAACTTGGCTCAAACTTTTCCCATGCAGCCTCGTCCAAGGTGAATATGCGCAAACAATTCGTCTGTGTGGCATTCATTCTGACCGTAGCTCAGTCGCTCTCCATCGCCCAAACGCAAACTTCGCAGGCGCCCTCCGCCAGCCATCGTTCGGAAACCGCGCTGCCTTACAGCCCCAGCCTCGACGTCACCTCCATGGATCGATCCATCGATCCTTGCGTCGACCTCTACACTTTTTCCTGCGGCGGCTGGCAAAAGAAAAATCCCATCCCGCCCGATCAGACCTCCTGGTCCGTCTACGCCAAGCTTTATGAGGACAACTTGATCTTCCTGCGTGGAATGCTGGAACGAGCGGCCGAGCCCAACGATCAACGCAATGCCGTAACCCAAAAAATCGGCGACTTCTACGCCGCGTGCATGGACGATTCCACCGTCGAAAAGCGCGGCGCGGCGCCGATTCAGCCAGACCTTGACGCGATTGCGCAAATCAAGTCGATCAAAGACATCACTCCCGTCACGGCCCGCTTACAGTTCACTTACAACTGGTACTCCTACAGCAGTTCTATGTTGTTTCGAGCCGGATCGAACCAGGATCCCGACAACTCCGAGCAAGAAATCGCCGACGTCGATCAGGGCGGACTGGGCATGCCCGATCGTGACTACTACACCAAAGATGATGCCAAATCGAAGGAGACGCGGGAACGCTACGTATTACACGTGCAGAAAGTTTTCGAGTTGATCGGCGACAGCCCGAATGTGGCGAAAACAAATGCCGAAACCGTCATGCGCATGGAAACTGCTCTCGCCAAGGCCTCTCAGACGCGCGTGGAGCGCCGCGATCCGCACGCCCTGGTTCATAAGATGAAAGTGGCCGATCTCAGGCAGATCGCTCCCAATTTTGACTGGGCCGTCTATTACCAGGATATGCAGTATCCACAGTTTGCAACCGTGAACGTGGATTCTCCTGAATTTATCAAAGAACTGAATACCCGTCTCGGCTCCGAGGCCCTGGAGAACTGGAAGACCTACCTGCGCTTCCATGTTGCCGATGCCGCTTCTCCCTACCTTTCCGCCAAGTTCGTCGATGAGAATTTCGAGTTCTACCGCAAGTATCTGCACGGCGCCACCGAGCAGCAGCCGCGCTGGAAACGCTG
>JASIKQ010000590.1 GCA_030049565.1 Candidatus Sulfotelmatobacter sp. | reverse complement strand
CACCCCTGAAGCCCAGGCCCACGCCGAAGTCCGCTTCGCTGTCACGGCCTCGTTCCGCAAGACCGTTCGCGTGCGAGTAGCCGCGCTCAATGTGCGCGAGCGCGGCGCGCTGGGTTATGTTTATGCGCTCGACGACCTCACGGAAATTCGCCGCCTGGAGCGCGAAGTTCGCATCCAGGACCGGCTCGCCGCCGTTGGCCGCCTCGCTGCTGCGATCGCTCATGAGATTCGTAATCCGCTGACTTCTATCGCCGGCTCGGCCAGCATGCTCTCCAGCACCACGGAGATGAGCGAAGAGCACCGTCACCTGCTCGACATTATTACTCGCGAATCGCAGCGTCTCAATGGCATCATTACCGATTTTCTGGCTTATTCGCGAGTCAAGCAGTATCGCCTGGAAACAACCGACCTGGTGCGCCTGCTCGAAGACACGCTTACTCTGATGCGCAATCGCATGACCGCGGAAAATACCGGCATCACAATCGAAAGTCGCTTCGCCGTTTCCGAAGCCTGGGCTGTGGCCGATGGCGACCGAATCAAGCAGGTTTTCTGGAATATCACTGAGAACGCGGTTCGAGCCATGCCCAACGGAGGCACTCTCAAAGTCGCCATCGAAAAGTTGAATGACGATTGGCAGATCAGCTTTGCCGACACCGGTACCGGAATGACTCCGCAGCAGACTGAGAAAATTTTTGAGCCATTCCAATCGAACTTCGACGGTGGCACGGGTCTCGGCCTGGCTGTCGTTTATCAGATCATGCAGGCACACGAGGGCAGGATATGGGCGCGTTCCAAGCCCGGCCAGGGAACAACCTTCATCCTGCGCCTGCGCCGCTTCGACGCCGAAAGAGTCGATCGAGGAGCACAAGCGGTCACCGTCGCCACGGATCCGTCGATCACCACAGCAACCATCGCACATCCCCCGCTCGCAGCCGCCGCGGCTGCAGACGGGAGGCGCCATGGCTAACATACTGGTTTGCGACGATGAGCGCTCCATCTGCGAAATGCTCGATATTGCTCTGCGCCGCGAAGGTCACCGCGTCGAAACCGTCCAGTCCGGCCAGGCAGCAAAGAATAAAATCGACGGCAATCTCTACGACCTCATCATCACCGATATCAAGATGCCGAACGTCGACGGCATCGAGGTTCTGCGCCACGCCCATCGCGTCTCGCCCGATTCTCCGGTCATCCTGATCACCGCCGTAGACGATTACGAAGCTGCCGTCGAGGCCGTAAAAGCCGGGGGGGCATCGGACTACATCCGCAAAAGTCCCGGCCTGGTCGACGAAATCAAACTCGCCATAAACCGGGTGCTCGAAAAGCTGACACTAAGCAAGCAAAACTTCGCTCTCCGCCGCGATGCCGCATCCCACAACTCGCTCGAAAACATCATTGGTTCCAGCGTGGCGATGGAGCAGCTGAAACAAACCGTTCGCACCGTCGCCTCTACCGCCAGCACAGTGTTGATTCACGGTGAAAGCGGCACAGGAAAAGAATTGGTCGCGCGCGCTCTTCACATTTGTTCGCCTCGCGCCGCCGAACCCTTCGTTTCTGTGAATTGCGGGGCTTTCCCCGAAACCCTTCTCGAAAGCGAACTCTTCGGCTATCTCAAAGGCGCCTTTACCGGCGCTACACAAAATAAGCGCGGACTCTTCGAAGTCGCCGGCGGCGGCACCATCTTCCTCGATGAAATCAGCGAGATGACCCTGGCGATGCAAGTGAAGCTGCTGCGCGTGCTGCAAGAGCGCACTATTCGTCCGGTCGGAGGCACAAGCGAGATTCCCATCGACGTCCGTGTCATCGCCGCGACTAACCGCGACCTCGACAAAGCCGTCGCTGAAAATCTCTTCCGCGAAGATCTCTACTATCGTCTGAACGTGATTCCCATCCGTGTTCCCAACCTGCGGGAACGCCGCGCAGATATTCCGCTCCTGGCGAATCACTTCCTGAAGAAATACGCCACAGCGGCCAATCGCAGAATTCTCCGTTTCCATAAGAATTCTCTCGAGGCTCTCTGCGGATACGATTGGCCGGGCAATGTCCGTCAATTGGAAAACACCATCGAGCGCGCAGTCGCTCTGGAAATGTCAGAAGAATTGCACGTAGAACTGCCGGCCGAACGCTCCAAAGCGCGCGCCGCGGCAGCGGGGGTAGGAGCTTCAACCGGCGCGGCCGAGATCGAGCCCGGCGCCGTGCTTCCCGCAGGCGTAGGCATGGAAAACTACGTCGCCAATATCGAGCGCTCCTTACTGCAAAATGCTCTGGAAAAGTCCAACGGAGTCCAAACCAAAGCCGCCGATCTGCTGGGCATCTCCTACCGCTCGTTCCGGCATTTGATGAAGAAGTACGAATTGTAGTTGTCAGCTCTCGGCGGTCCAGATTGGTGGTTGTAAAGTCCGCCTGCGATTTGTTGGCGCATCGCTGATAGCCGATAGCTAGCTCTTCTTCAACTGCTGCTTCCACCCCAACACTCGCGCTTTAGCCCCTTCCGCCTCCGCCTCCGGTATCATCCCTTTCTTCTGATACAACACTGAGAGACTGGTATGGGCCAGCACATCATCCGGATCCAGTTCCGCAATACGCTGTGCGATCGCAATCGCCTCATCGTAGCGCTGCAAGTCTTGCAGAGCTCGCGCCAGGCCATGCATCGCCTCGGTAAAGGCAGGATCGGCGCTCACCGATTCGCGGTAGGCCCTGACCGCCTCTTCGAGTTTGCCTTCGGCCATCAAGTCGAGCGCGGCATAGTAACGCTCTTCCGCCTTCTGGCGTGCGTCAGTATCGGACATGGCAGGAAATCCCGGCGGAGTCAGGATTCTACCATGTGCCCTGTCGAGCCCAGCGCGCGAAGGCCCTCGTCGGGATGTCATTCGGAGATATCATGTTGCCATGCGTCATTCACTGCGCTTTCTGTGGGATGCGACCAAGGGCCATCGTCTGGCGCCGTGGCGAAGTCCATTTCTGCTGTGGCGTATCGAAACTTATTGTGGAGTGAAGATGACGCAGATCGGTTTTCTGGAATTTTGGGAATTTCTCTGGCGCGAACGAACCAGCCTATGGCGCTTTCTCAAATGGACGGGCGAGATGGATCGCTACGCGCACCCGAAAGGGGACTAGGGGTCAGGGGTCAGGGGTCAGG
>JASIKQ010000589.1 GCA_030049565.1 Candidatus Sulfotelmatobacter sp. | reverse complement strand
TTATCTGTCTCCCACACCTTCGTCCGATGGATCTTCTGTCGGCGTGGCCCGGCGGGATCCCGATACCGGCAAGGAAGACGTCTGGGTGGTCGACGCCAGCCGCAATACGGTTTCGCGCAGCACCTTCGCCGATGCCGCCGACATGTCCTTCGCGTTTTCTCCGGATGCGAAACGCATAGCGGTCAGCACTATTGCGGGCTCGGCCGTGGGCAGGATCTGGATTCAGCCATCGAGCGGTTCCGGCAGCCAGGAGAACCTGGAGACGCCCGGCACATGGGCCAATGTCATCAGTTGGTCACCCAATGGCCGCTATTTGTTTTTCATGTTGCAGAACAACGCCACCCGCGAGGACGTCTACTATCTCGATCTCAATGGCGCCAAGAAGCTGGTCCCCTTCCTGCAATCGCCCGCCAACGAAAACGGGGCCGTTCTTTCCCCGAATGGCAACTGGCTCGCCTATGACTCCGACGAATCCGGAAGATACGAAGTCTACGTTGCTGCCTTCCCCGGCCCCGGCAGCAAGTGGCAGGTCTCGAACGGAGGTGGGAACGCCCCCTCGTGGAGTTCGGATGGCAAACATCTTTACTACGGCAATGGCGATAAGCTCATGGTGGTGCCCATCCAGAACGCTGAGACATTCCAGTTCGGCGCGCCGGCCGAGCTGCCCATCCATCTGAACGAGTTCGCCACGGTCGGCCCCGTCGCTCCCGGCGAACGCTTTCCCGCCCTGAAGCGGCTTACTGGAGGACAGTCGCTGCCCGAGGAAGTCGTGTTGCACTGGACAGGGACGCTGAAACAGTAGCACCTGTTGCCATGCGTGGCGATGGCAGGCAGTTTCGGGCTGGCCGCCGCTCGACCGCCGCGAACTATCGGCTGACAGGCAGGCTTTCCGGTCGAATCAGCAAGGCTAATCTCGGAAAGAGAAAAGAACCCGCCGCGTCGTCGATGACGTTCACCTGGCATGTATAGAAGCCCGGCTTTAACTGACTAAGCGGCACATCGAGTTGAAATACACCCGCCTTCCGCTCGCGCGCATTCAATTCCGTGAGTTCAACCAGAGAGCTTTCGAATACTTTGGCCTTGCCGCGGAAGAAAGCTACGTTCGTCAGCAGACGAATTCCAGCTGCGTTCGCAGCGTTCGTAGCCGCTTCCGCACCTTGCCCCGGCTTCGCATGCGCAGGATCATAAACCTCGTAGTAAAAACGCAGGTGCTGCGCCGGCGAGAATACATGGGTCACATTCGGGATAATCTCGGAGCCGTCGCGAATCAGCGGATTCGGCGTCGAGCTTTTCTTCGCCGGCTGCAATTGGCTGGTGAGCACCACCGAACTCATCTTAAGCGGCTGCGATTTAAGATTGGGTACATTCAGATCGGTTTCAAACGATCCCATCAGCCCGGTCTGATTTTCGCGCACCACGAACTTCAGGTGATATTTGCCCGGCGGCAGGCTCACACCGGTGTCATACTGCACGTTTTTCTTCTGTACTTCCGAGGAAGTATTCACCGCAAGTTTCACGGTATCGCGAATCCTGGTCACGGGATGCTGCTCGCTATCGAGAACCACTCCAATCACATCCAGAGTCGCCTTGTCGCGGTCGCTGCTGCGCACAAACGGAATTTGCGAGCCCGGCACAACCAGCGAGATGGGAATGAAATATTTATTCGGCTCCAGCCGAAAGTAAGCTGCACCCAGATACAAAGGCAAGTCTGTCGCCGGCAATTCTGAAGCCAGCTCTTCTTCGAGTTGAAGCTCTTTGTCTTCTTTTGTCGAGTGCTGGTAATCCGCGGCCGCGTAGTAGCCGCGCCGGTAGTCTATCTTTACTCCCGGAACGTTGACCTTCACCACCAGGCGCCGGTAACGTCCATCCTTGGCGCGATTGGTGCTGTGATAGCCAAGCAGATAATAACTGGATGTGTCCTGCTGCACGCCTTTGAAGACCTGGCTGAAATCATTGGAATCGAGGAACGCGCGCCCTCCCGTATCACTGGCCAGCGTAACCAGGGTTTCCTGCGTGGTGAAATTCGAGTTCAACGCGTTGATCATCGATTGACCGGAATACGCGGAAGTTCCGCGCAGGCTGGCATTCTGCGCTTCGCCCCCGGCTACCAGTGCCTGAAGACCGCGCATATCCATGGTGTAAATCGCCATGTTCGAGCGCACGGCAGCGTTGACCGCCGCCCGCAACTCTGACTGATTTTCGATTCCGGTGCGGTCCATGCCGCTGGAAAAATAAATCAGCGATTTTTTCTGCTGAAGATGCGACAGCTTTTCGGCCACCGAACCCAAGGCCTCCAGCCGGCGGTCGGTATTGAAGATGTTGTATTCCGTATCGTCGGCGGTGAATGGCTGGCCGGTATCAGGCGTTCCTTCGGTTGTTCCCGTCGTCCCCTCTTCATATCCTTGCCCGGCGCCCTCGCCGAAGGCTTCAATTTGTTTCTTGAGCAACGCGTGATCGGAAGTGAAGTCCTGGTTCACCAGCAACGAACTTCCCAACGAAACAATCGCGACCAGGTCGGCGGGAGCCATCTGCGTATCGACATAATGTCCAGCCGAGGTTACGGCATGATCGATCTCGTCGGGCTCCATGGCGGAAAGATCGAAGAACAAGATGATCAGACGTCGATCTTTAAACTGATCTGAACTCGCTGCCAAAGTCTTCGGCGCGGGATTCGAGGGCTCGGTCGGCGCCGGCAGCGGTTTTACTTGTGCGACATCCGGCGCGGCGATGGCGTCGACGTTTTCAATGTCAAAGGAGACGATTTTCTGCGGTTTGTTATCTTCGAGAAGCGTGAAGTTCTGCGGCTTCAAGCCTTGGACGAAATTTCCGTTCTTGTCTTTAACCGTCACGTTGACCAGCACTAGCTCGGTTTCCGCGTGAAACGTGTATGGCTCCTCCTGCT
>JASIKQ010000588.1 GCA_030049565.1 Candidatus Sulfotelmatobacter sp. | reverse complement strand
GCAACTTCCGGCGGGTTCCCGCGGATACAACGTTTACCAAGGGCGTTGAGCTTCTGGAAGCCGAAGAAGCCAATCTCGCCCAAAACAATGCCGTGGTTAAAGCCGAAGATGAACCACGTTAAGAGCCATCATGCTGGTCTCGGCGGACCCTCCATGCCGGTGGTAAAGATGTATTAAGCACTCAACTCACGTGTTCGCCCGAATCGTCTCCTTGCGAACCGTCAATTTCTCGATCAGGTCCTCTTTAATGCGGTAGCCCGTTCCTGGCTGGGCACAGATCGCGATCATGCCCTGGGGCGATACTTCCACTTGCGGATCGATGACATCCTCCTTCCAGTAGCGCCTGGAAGCCGATACATCCCCCGGAAGGCTGAAATTCGCCAGCGTCGAAAGCGCAATGTTGTGGGCCCGGCCGACGCCCGATTCCAACATGCCACCGCACCAGACCGGAATATTTTTTTCGCGGCAAATATCGTGAATCCTGATGGCTTCGCTGAATCCGCCTACGCGTCCTACTTTTACATTGATGATGCGGCAGGCGCTGGTTTCTACGGCCATGGCCGCGGCGCGTGCGTTCACAATCGACTCGTCAAGACAGATCGCCGTGCGCAGATCTTTCTGAAGGCGGGCGTGGTAGTAAATGTCGTCATCCCAAAGCGGTTGCTCGATCATTAATAAATTGAACTGATCGAAGATGCGCAGATGTTCCATCTGATCGAGCGTATAGGCGGAGTTGGCGTCGCAGCTAAGCGTAATATCGGCCCAGCGAGAACGGATTCTTTCCAGCACCTTCACATCCCATCCCGGCCTGACTTTCACCTTGATGCGCCGGTAGCCAGCCGCAAGCTCAATCTGGATTTTCTCCAGCAACTGTTCGATAGAATCCTGAATGCCGATTGATACCCCGCATGCGATTTCATTCCTTGTGCCGCCCAGCAGCTTCCAGAGAGGCAGAGTCTTCTGTTTCGCTTCCGCATCCCACAACGCGTTTTCTAAAGCCGCCTTGGCCATGCGATGGCCGCGCACTTTGCCCAAAAAGGCCGGGCACTCGCGCGCCGAGTCCAGGCTTCGTCCGACGACAGCAGGTGCGAGATGGCGAACCATCGTGATCCAACTGCTGTCGATCCACTCGCTGCTATAAAACGGATCTTCCCCCGCAACGCACTCGCCCCAGCCATCGACGCCCTCGCAATGAACGGTCACCAGCAGAATGCGCCGGCCGTAGGTGCGGCCAAAGCTGGTCTCAAAAAAATGCACGAGCGGCATGCGAATCTCGCGCAGCGTGATGGCTTCAATCTTCATAGAAGTAGGAGCTTACGGCTTCGGCTATCGGACTTCGGCAAGAATGCCACGGCGCAGCCTTGACACTCCGGGCTAAGGCGCGAAACCCGACGCCCGGTTTACGATGCATACGACCAATCCTCACCCCACCTGCCCAATAAGAATTTGCCATTCCCTGCCGCATCGCGATGATAACCGAGCACAGCCAGTCCCTTTGCGAACGCATTCAAAAATTCTTCCCGATTGCGTTCTTGCACCTGCTTCGCCTGATTGCGAGTCTGTGCCATCGCCTTCCACTCATAAATCTGCGCCGGAACTTCAACGGCCACATCTGTCTTGAATGCTGGTTTTTTCTCCGTTCTGAGCAGCGTTTCCACACGCTTCGATTTCAGCCACCACTCCGCGATCAGACGGTCGCTGGGCAGCCCCCCCTGCAATGGCGAGGAAGTGATTCCATACTGGTTGATGTTGTACCGCCGCGCGATCGCGCCCAGCTTTTCGATATTGAGATAAGCGTTTTTGATCTCCAGAGGATCAAACGTCCATTCGATCAGATTGATTCCCCGCGCCAGCGCATCCTCGCGTTGCAGCAGCTTCAATCGGCGGCCCAGGCCGGCGTTGCGATGCTCTTTGCGCACGGCCAGCATGTGTGAATGCAGATAAACGTGCCCCGATCGCGTCCCGGGCAGCGATAGAGCGAATCCAACCATCTCTGTACCGTCAAACGCTCCCATCACTTGCCCCCCAACTTTTTCCGCTACGACGAACATACGCAACGGAACCAGTTCGGCATCGCTAAAGTTCCAAACTTCTTTCTGCAAGGCAACACACGCCCGCAATTCATCCAGCCCGTGACAATGGCGAATCACGATGGAATCCGCGCTCACGCGGTCTTCTCCTGCTGCTTCGCCTGTTGCCAGAGAGATTCAAGTTCATCCATCGAGGCTTTTTCCGCAGACGTTCCTTTTTCGTGCAGCCGTTCTTCCATCCATTGAAAACGGCGGCGGAATTTGCGGTTGGTTTTACGCAGAGCAGATTCGGGATCGACAGATAAATAGCGGGCAATGTTGACGAGGACAAAAAACAGGTCGCCGACTTCATCTTCCAGCCGTACGCGCAAATCCTCGGGAACGGTTTGCCGGCCCGAACCGGCGACACCCCGCGCCTCCGACCTGGGACCGGGCGCGGGAAACTCCCGCAGGTGCTCGCGCAGTTCAGACATCTCTTCGTCGAGCTTGGCAAACAATCCTTCCACGTCTGGCCAATCGAAGCCAACCTGCGCAGCCCGAAAACTCAGCTTCTGCGCCTCCAGCAAAGAGGGCATGGAGGAGGAAATGCCCGCCAGAATCGAGTGCCCAACTTTCTCCGATGCCGAGGCGTTTTCCGCACTCGCGTTCTCTCCTAGCCGCTTCTTTCGTTCTTCGACTTTCAGAGCTTCCCAATTTCGTTTTACTTCCGCCGACGTATCCGCCTTCACATCACCGAATACGTGGGGATGCCGGTCAACCAATTTCTTCACGAGCCGATCAAGAACGTCGTCGATCGAAAACGATCCCTGCTCCTTGGCCATTTCGGAGTAAAAAAGCACCTGCAGCAGCAGATCGCCGAGCTCTCCGGCAAGTTCCTGCCAGTCGCGATTGTCGATGGCATCGAGCACTTCATAGGTTTCTTCCAAGGTGTAGGGCTTGATGGAATCGAAGGTCTGTTCCCGGTCCCACGGGCATCCGCCCGGCGCCCGCAAGCGCTCCATGATGGCGACAGCTCGTTCAAAACGCTCTCCTGTGGTGGACATTGGCAATCACTCTAAATGAGGTATCGCGGATCGGGCAATCTTGCCGCAAAGGCATCCGATTCTTGAGAAACCGCAAGCGCGAGCGCGGCGTCGAACCTGCACCTACAAAATCTAAGGAGAAAATCTTCATGCCAAATTCCCTGCAAGGAAAGACTATTGCAATCCTCGCAACTGATGGGTTTGAACAATCTGAACTATTGAAACCGAAACAGGCTCTGGAGCGAGCCGGAGCCAAAACCCGGGTCGTGTCGCCCAAGGGAGGGAAAATCAAAGGTTGGAACATGAAGGAGTGGGGAAAAGAAGTCCCGGTCGACGTCGACTTGAAGTTTGCCAAACCGGAGCAGTTCGACGCGCTTCTTTTGCCCGGCGGCGTCATGAATCCGGACAAACTGCGCATGGAGCCTGAGGCGGTGCATTTTGTAAAGCAGTTTTTCGAACATAATAAACCGGTGGCCGCAATTTGCCACGGGCCGTGGATGCTGGTGGAAACCGATGAAGTCCGGGGACGAACCATAACTTCCTGGCCCTCCCTCAAAACCGACATTAGGAATGCCGGCGGCACCTGGGTCGATAAAGAAGTGGTGGTAAGCAATAACATCGTCACCAGCCGCAAGCCCGACGACATTCCTGCATTTAACCGCGAGATGATCGAATTGTTCTCCAAGGGGATGGGCGCGGGCGAGCGTAAGGTCGCGTAAGGTGCAGTCCGCTTTAAGCGATTAGCAATTGGCACTCAGCTTTGGCCGGTGGATGCTCGCAACTCCCAAGCAGCCGAATGCTGAGTTTGGCGCCTAACCGCTACGCGGTTTGGCGCCCCCAAATGCTACGCGGCCGTTCTGCCGGCCAAATCCCGCCCGACACTAACGTTACTTTGTAGTAAGGAGCAACTAAGGTCAAACTGTAACAAGCAGTTACAAAGACGGTTTGGGACTGCACTGGCGCCCTTAGATTTTGCATCAGATTAACGATGGCCCTGGCGGCAAATCCGCGCACATCGCTGGAAGGTCAGCACTTTCACGTGGTGGTAATTGGCGGCGGCATCAATGGAGTTGCCGTCGCGCGACAGTGCGCCCGCGCCGGCAAGAGGACGTTGCTGGTCGAACAAAACGATTTCGCCTCGGGCGTAACCAGCCGCTCCACGCGCATCATTCATGGAGGACTGCGTTATCTCGAGCACGGCGAACTGGACCTAGTCCGCGAATCACTGCGGGAGCGGGCGAAGCTGCTGCGCGAGCGATCGCACCTGGTCCATCCCATACAATTCCTGCTGCTGTTGAACGATAACAGCCCGCGAAGCGCGTTGAAAGTCCGCGTAGGGTTGTGGCTTTATCAACGCCTCGCGGGAAAGATGTCAACGCAACCCAGGCGTGAAACGGATTTGCGGCAGTTCGAGCGCGGGCTAGATGCGGGCCAGCGCTGGTCGTTTTTCGATTATGAAGACGCGCAGTGCGAATTTCCAGAACGGCTGGTAGCTGAATGGTTGCGGGAAGCGGTCGCAGCCGGCGCTATGGTGCGCAATCACGCGGAGGTGCTGGCAGTCGATATGACCCACGGACGTTGCACGGGGATGCTGCTGCGGGACCACATTGCGAAGAAAGAATATCGCGTGGATGCTGCCTGGATCGTCAATTGCACCGGACCGTGGGCTGACCGCGTGTGCCAGCGCTCTTCGATTCGCATGTCCAAGCCCAT
>JASIKQ010000059.1 GCA_030049565.1 Candidatus Sulfotelmatobacter sp. | reverse complement strand
CCTGTGATCAGGATAGTATCTTGCATTCGCCGACTGGACGGGCGAGGTACTGACTCTCGCGCCCGCCAGTAAGCAATTGTAAACAAAAGACGGAATTCAGTCCGTCCTTCTCGGCAGCGAATCTGTTTTTCAGGCGTTTGGTGTCGCCGCTTGTGCAGGCCCAACGGCCGCTTTAGCCCGCTTTTCTTTTTTCAGAGGCAAGGGAAACTCTGACGCCCTCGCCCGGCTTTTTCGCAGGCATGGCAGTCAAATCGCGGCCCATGGTTTCGAAATAAACAGCTTCTACCTCGCGGGCGATTCGCGACCACTGATAGTGTTCGCGAACCCGTTGTTGCGCGGCGCGTCCCGCAGCTTCGCGCACGGCCGGGTTGGCGATTAGAAACCGCATGCGCTCGTTGAGGTCGCGGACATCGCCGCGGCGGAAGGTGAATCCCGCGCCAGATACGGCCTCCCGGTTTTCCGGGACGTCGCTGGCCAATACACACAGGCCCGCGCCCATGGCGTCGAGCAGCGCCAGAGACAAACCCTCCAGATCGGATGGAAGAACGAAGAGCATGGCATTGGTCAGAAGTTCGTCGAGCCAGTGACCGGAAACCAAGTCAAGTAACTTAATCTTCTCTCCTGCATGTGTCCCCAGACGCCGCGAATAATCGTCGCAATAGCTGGAAGCGCCTGCGAGGACGAGCTTGACATCGGTCTGCAACTGTTCGAAGGCCTCGACTAACAAATGGCAACCTTTTTCGGGAGAAAAGCGGCCGAGAAACAGAATGTATTTGCCCGGCTCCAAACCCCAATCAAAGATCTTGTCGGGCAAGCGCCGCTCGCGTAAAAGCCCGCCATTGGGAACGTAAGAAGTCTCGGCTCCACGGTTTTTCCGGTAATGACGCCGCAGTTCCTGTGAAACGACCATTGTGTGATTGGGCAAGCTGACCGCCGCGCGTTCGCCCAGACGCAAAACCGCGGATGCAATGCGCCCCCACTTCTTGCGCTGCCAATCGAGGCCCTGCACCGTAACCACGGTTTTCTTCCCTGCGAGGCGCGGAATAAAGGAGAACAGCGCAGGTCCGAGAGCATGGTAATGAACTATGTCGCAAGGCTGCATCACGACATGAATTGTGCTTAGAAATGTGTGAAGCAACGTTTCCAGGTGCTTGGTGCGGAGGGTGGGCAGGCGCACAACTTTCATGCCGTTGTGCGACTGACCTGGTGGAGTGAAATACGTTCGACAATACGCCGTCACCTGATGCCCCATGCCGGCCAGGCGCCTGCCCACCTCTTCATAGTAGGTTTCGATGCCACTATATTTTGAGAACACGCCGCGTCCGCCGATAAAAGCCACTCGCAGCACCGGCTTGTGGGCAGTTACGACCGAGATGCTGCTGTTGCGACGCTCCCTTCCATCCGCCAACTGCTGGTATAGGTCGATCAATGCCTCGTAGTGAGCCTGTGGGCTGTAGTTCTGCTGCACAACATCGCGCCCGTTCCGTCCCATGGTGTCGGCCAGTTCGGGTTGTGAGCAAAGAAGACGAATCGCCGATGCCAGTTGGCCGACATCTCCGGTTTCGTACAAAAGCCCGGTTTTGCCGGGCTGAACGAGTTCCCGCCGTGAGCCGAGGTCGGTAGCCACGACTGCGCGCCCGTGGGCGTAGGATTCGAGAATCGTCTTGCCCAGCGTTTCGTAGGCGTGCGACGGCAGCACGGTAAAGCGCGAGCTGGCGATTACGCGACTTAGGGCTGCGCCTCGAATGTGTCCCGCAAAAACCACATTGAACAATCCTGCCTGCGCGGCCTTCTGCTGCAAACGGACACGTTCTGGACCCTCACCCGCAACGATCAACTGAAGATCAGGGAGAAGTTGCCAGGCATCGAGCAAATCATCTACGCCCTTCTCGGCCGATAAACGGCCGAAATAGAGCACGGGAGCGTTGCCGGAAATGCGTTCAGAAATGATCTGAGTCGGCTGGAAGTGCGGAAGAACCGCAAACCTGGCGGGATTCCAGCCATGCTCGACGAACTTGTCGCGCACAAATTGACTGGGAGCAAGAAAGCAGTCGACGCACTTACGGTAGGTTCCCAGCCATTGGTGAAAATAAGCTTCAGCCGCCAATATCATTTGCGCTCCTCGTTCGGGATAGCAGTTTTCTTGGAAAGCGTGCCAAAATTTGCCGCCTTTGCAAGCCTCACAGGCCTCTCCGCGCGCGACCATGTTGTAACTGGGGCACAGCACTTTGAAGTCATTCACGTGATACAGAATCGGCACCTTGCAGGCCTTCAGTTCCCACAGAATTGAGGGAGACAGATGATGATAGATATTGCGAACATGCGCCACATCCGGGCGGAACTCTGCAATCATGTCGCGAATTCGCCGCCGTGCCTCGAATGAATAAATTGCCTGGCCTGCGAGCTTCAGTTTGCGAAAAAATCCCGCAGGCAGTTTGAAATCTGTGTGCGGCATGAAGTGGCGATCGAAGGGGGTTGGGTCGCCCCGCGGATCGGCCATGGAAAACAACGCCACCTCGTGGCCTTTGGAGCGCAACAAACGCATGGTTTCGAACAGATAAACTTCCGTGCCGCTGAAGGCATAGTTGTACTTGTTGCAGAACAAGATTTTCACGCCGGCCGCTCCAAACCAGGTTGGATAAGGTCTGCTGAGGAAACTCGTCCCGGTGGCCGTTTTGTGGACAGTGGACTTATCGGGGTCGGTGAGGAATCTGCGGTTGAGGTACGTTGCAGAAATTGGTCGGCAAAGTGGGCCAGATTTTTGGCGCAGTTGAAATTGTGCAGGATTTGCAGTTGTGCGGCGTGGCGTATCCAGTCGAGGTGCTTCGCGCCGCAACTCTGTTCTGAGAGCGTGAGTTCGCGCACGAGCAGAATTTTCGCCACAAAATCGTCAAGCATGCCCGAGGCATAAAGAAAGCCGGTCTTGCCGGGAATGACAATCTCCGGAATTCCGGTGATCGCCGGAGCGAGCACGATTTTCCCCCGCGCCATCGCTTCCATGAGCACCAGCGGGATCCCTTCGCTGCGGCTGGTGAGCACAACCACATCGGAGTCTGAGTAGAGAGAATCGATCTGCTGCGGGCTGGCATAGCCGAAGAGAAAGAGGCGATCGTGCAAGCAACTTTGCCGGATGAGTGCTTCCAAGCGCTCACGCTCGGGCCCTTCGCCCGCGATGGTGCATTGAAAATCGATCCCTGCATCACGCAGGAGGGTACAAGCACGGACCAGGAATGCATGGTCTTTCACCGGGTGCAGGCGTCCTATGGCCAGTAATTGAAGCCTATCGCCAGCCGCTTTCCGGCGGGAGCGCACACTGCTTGGCACATCCACGCCCAGCCGCGAGACGACAATCTTGCGGGCATCGATTTCCGAAAAATTCCACAAAATGTACTGCCGGTTGTAGTCGGAAATGGTTATGCAGAAAAGGCAATTCTCAAGCTTGGCGTCGAGATAAGAGGCTTTCAGCAAAAGGTCTGAACCGTGTAGAGTCAGGCTGAAATTTATGCCCAGCAGCTGTGCCGCAACCATGCCAATCCACGAGGCGAAATAGCCGTGGTGCACATGAATGTGATGAACGCCGCGATCCTTGAGCAATGCCGCGTAGTAAGCGCCGAGTGCAGTGTGCAGCAGGGCTTTGAAGCGGCGCTTTGGCGATTCCTCGCCATGCAGTAAGACGCGCGCGAGCAGGCCTAAAACCCTCCGACACCGGCTCACTGCGAGCCACCCTCCTCGCAGCAGCGTCATCACTCGCAGCGATTGCAGGCAGAGGGCTTTGGAGCCGGATGGACTCGCGGGTGCGGACTTTTCTAGCCCGGGTGTTCGGACACTGCCCGCCAGGACACGAATTCCCCGTCGCCGAAGCTCTTCGATTTCATCACTGACATAAGGCTCGACTGCCGCGGGAAATTGATTGGCGAGATAAGCAACAGTCAACATGAGAGCTTAGAGAATCTTCAATCGACAACGCTTACGCGGGAGAACGGTGCAACATCGGTAGATTGGCGTGAGCATCGCGCTCCGACTGATGCCGCTGTGCCGCGAGCATTCCTGCCATGGTGAAGACAATTCCGTTTACAAATTGATAATTCATCACCACCACCATGGCGTTTGCCCAATAGACGCCCAGCAGTACCGGCCAGATTGCGTGGAAGTGCTGATTTAGAAAACTGGAGCGCTCGGCAGCGGGAACACGATTCCGTCCCAAACGGAATAATTCCCACATGAGCCATAAGTACAAAGCCAAACCAAAAGCTCCATGCTCGACAAGTATTTCGAGATACGTGTTGTGAGGAAACAACTCCTTTTCCTTATAGCCGCTGACGTGCCTGGCTAACTCGGCGGGCATCTGATTCACGCCCCAACCGAAGATCGGCTTCTCCAGAAACATCTGCCAGCCGCCGGTATAAACCGCCCTGCGGAAGTCGACTGGACCTGATTCGGTTAGCCGATCCGAAAAGGCACGGCGTTGACCGTCAATACTTAAGGTGATGAGTAAGCCCAAAAGCCCGGTGATGGCCACGGCAGCGGCTATCACTCGCAAACGGCGGTTCTGCGAGCGAAAAATGAGATATCCCATGCTGGCGGCGAACGAAAGCCACACGGCGCGCGTCATGGTTGCCAGGATTGCCACTGGCAAAGACGCGAGGAGCAGAATCGCCAGCAGGCCGCGTACCCTTTTGCGCAGGAAGGCGTGCAACGCCAGAATTCCGAGAAGATTGAGCGAAACACCGTTGGCTACAGCCTGCAGTAACGGCCCGCGCGCCAGATCGGCGTGATAACCAAGGCTTTCATCCAGGATGTATCGCGGAAATATGAGTTGCTTGGCTCCAACCAGGAAGGCAATCGAAGTGAAACAGAGATAGGCAAGCACGATGAGGCTGAAAATCTCGAAATACCGCAGCCGCGCTTCGCTACGAAATACCAGCGCCGCTATATGAAACAGCGCAAACGGCACGATGAATTTGGCCGCCAGCAGCGACCATGTCTGGTTGTCGTAAGGCTCTCCAGCTACACTCATGATGGCCAGCAATGCGAGCCCGAGCATAGGGCAGGTAGCGCGCTCGATAAGGGGAGGATGGTAGCGAGAGAACAAATATCGCACCGCTGCAGAAAGAACGAGTAATCCAAAAGCGACCCGGTCGATTTCGTAAAAGTCTACGTCCGGATGTCGCAGCAGCATGGCGGTTAAAGCCGCAAGCAAAAGCCAGCATGGGGCCACCATGAGTGCTTGTATTCCATGCAGCGCCATGCCAACGCTTCGAGCCGCTATGCTCGTGGTCCCCGACGCGGGGCCATCCGTCCTGAGTAGCGCGGTTGACATTACTCTCCGCTTCCCCGCAGCACAGCCCCGGCGGTTTTCCACAAGATTCGAAGGTCCATCCCCAGGCTCCAGCGACGGATGTACTCGATATCCAAATTCATTGCGGTTTGAAAAGAAGGATTCTGCCGTGCCGTGACCTGCCACAGCCCGGTGATGCCCGGGGTTACATCGAGCCGGGGAAGATGCTCGATGGTATAAGTCGAAAAATCGTCAAGGGGATGCGGCCTCGGCCCGACGAGGCTCATTTCGCCGCGGAGCACGTTCCACAATTGCGGAAGTTCATCCAGGCTGTAGCGGCGCAAAAATTTCCCCATGCGCGTAATGCGAGGGTCGTCTGCAACTTTGAAGATGGGGCCCTCTCGCTCATTTCGCTGCCTCAGTGCTGCTTTCAAATCGTCCGCATTCTGCACCATGGTGCGGAATTTGAAGCAGCGGAATGGCCTGCCTTTGCGGCCGGCGCGCAATGCTGCATAAAAAACGGGCCCCGGCGAATCCAGGTTGACGAGGAGGGCGATGAGGGCAAGGAGTGGAGCCAGCAAAATCAGAGCTAATCCGCCGACTATGACGTCGAGCGCGCGCTTCGCCCACAAGCCTGCAACAGGCAGCTGTTCTTCATGCAGGGAAATCAGAGGAAGGCCATTCAGGACTTCGGTTCGTTTCGCGGATTCGCATCCAAACAGGTCGGGCACGACCTTTACATCCAGGCGCATCTGGCGGGCAGTGCGGAGTACTCGCGAAACCATTTCCCGATCGTGCGGCGCGGCGAGAATGATCTCATCGGCAAACTCGGAACGTGCCAGCTGCGCGAGCCTGCTTGTGTCGCCGATGACGCGAGGCGGGGCAGGGTCCCGATCGTCTAGAAAACCGCACAAGCAGCGGCCCAACTCCGGGTGAATTTCCAAGTGGCTGGCAAGCTTCTGCGCCAGCTTGCCGGAGCCGACGATGAGGACATTTCGCGTGCTGCGTGGGGACACCTTGAAGTGGGAATAAATATGAGTGCTCTCGCGGACGCCGCGGCTAAGCGAGGGAAAGAAATGCGCCCCAGCCGAAAGCGGCAAGCTGGTATTCGCCTCTTGCCGTTTTGGCGGCTTCTTCTTGACCTCCACGGCAGCTCCGGGAATGAGCCGTGCGGCCCACTCTGTTCCCGCGGGCACTGGCGGACGCGGCTGCAAAAAAGGCGATGACACCGATCAACTCCAGTCACAAGTCTGAATTTCAGCTGCTACGAAGGCGAACTGATGATTCGGAACGGTTCTACAACCGCCGGTAAATTGCCTCGGGCACGGGGAATCTCCTCTCATTCAGGATGGCGCCCAAAATACGTGAGCGCGTGCTCTCCAATGTGTCTTTGATTTTGCAGGCCGTGGCTTTGCGGGTATTATGCGCGCCCAGCACGAGAATGATTCCATCGGTCAGGCACCCCAGCAAAGCGGCCTCGCTCGACGTGCCAGCCGCTGGCCCCTCGATAATTGCGTACTCGAATTCATTGCGCAGCTCGGCCAGACAGGCAAGCCAGAGGCTGGTTCCCGATCCGGGGACCGATTGCTGCAGGCGGGATGCGGGTACCCGCCACAGATTGCTCGCGAGCTGTAAAGACCAGCTTTTGATTGCAATCCGGCCCGCATAAAAAAGAGGATGAGGCGGCGGGGCCGTTTCTGCAATCTCAAATCCGCGGCTCACTACCGCAATATCGGCACGAGTTTCCAGCGCCAAGGCCTGGCCAACCTGATCGCATATCCTGGCGATGCTGGTATGCGATTCCATGGCACTAAATACAACCTGTCTTGCTGGCGGGCTGCCTGCTGCAACGAAGACCCTGCGCACCAAACCGCGGATTTGCTCGCGGGCAAAATCATCCGGATTCCACTTGCCTGTTCCTGTAAGGACCGCGGCCTGCGGCAATGTTTTCTCCGCCGCTGTAACGGCAGATAGATGCGGGGATTGAAGAACATCTGCGCTCGCGCTCATTTCATCTCCTTCAGGCGGAGAGCCGCCTATCCATTTGTTCCGGAATGGAAGCCAGCACTGGAATTTCCAAGCACTCCAGCGCCTCCTCGGGCGTGCGTAATGCAGGATCGAGATGATCCACGGTAAACGCCGTTCCCGTACCTATAGCCAAAGCCCCCACAAAGCCAACGAAGATAACCCCCGCTGGCGGCCAAACCGGCAACGCGGGCACAACCGGCGCCTCAGCGATCGCGACATTGACGATTCCGCCCTCATCCAGGGCATCGCCCATACGCGCCTCCTCGCGCTTTTTTACGTAGAGCAGGTAGTTGTCCTCCGCCGCTTTTTCGCGGCTGGTCAGATCGTCTTGAACGATCGCGTTCACTCCCAGTTGCTTTGCCATTGCGCGATACTGCAATAAGTGAGCGCTGATTTTTGCCTGCCGTGCTTGCAACCCCTGCATGTCCACCGCAGCTTTCTGCAACTGAGATTGAACCCATTCATAATTCGAATCTTTATCGCTGGTTTCATCCCGTACGGGAGCCGACATTTCGGTTGCGATCGCCGCCTGGGTCAGTTGGATCTGCTGTTCGATCTCCTGCACCAGGCGATGGCTGGGCTCAAACTTGGTCAGCAACTGGGTTTTCTTCAATTGAAGGTCGAGGAGAGTCGCTTTTAGCGACCGCAGCAAATCTGCATTATCAGCGGCGCGCACTAAGGTGGTCGATCGCGGCGGAAATTTCGCCAATTGCGCCTTCAGCTCCTGAATTTGATGATCAGTTTCCGCCATGTCGATTTGCGTCTGGCGATAATTCGCCTCGGTTTCGTCAAGGCGTTGCAATACCATGTCCCGCTGTTGTGCAGCCTGCACTACGTCATGATCTTTCATAAAATCGAGCAGCTTCCCTTCCGCTTCCTCCAGTTGCCGTCCCGATTCTGTGGTTTGCTGATCGAAGAAACGCAGTTGCCCGCCCGGGCGATGGACTTCCATGTGCTTCTCGAGGTAAGCCCCCGATAGAGACTGCAACACCCGGGCCGCCAGTTGCGGGTCCGCGGCGTCATAGGTCACAGAGATCAGATTCGTTTTCTTGACCGCTTCCACTTGGAGCTGGTGAGCGAGCTTTTCAGCCGCGCGCTGTACGCGCGCCGCCTCTTCTTCGTGGGGCCGCAACCAGCGCAACCAATCGAGCGCAGCCAGATCGTTAATCTGCGCTACGCGGCGCAAAACGTCGTCGTCTTTCAGCAGCTCTACTTCCGAATTCAATTCTTCTTCTGTCACCTCGACGCGCGAAAAATCCGGAGGTGCGTTGGGCTGGGCGGTGACGGGAGGGTCAGCTCTCCCGCGGCGAACCAGCACGGTGAAGTGAGAGCGATACTTGGCGCCGGCGAAGGCATAGACGACAGCCAGAATGACGATCAATCCCGCGACCGTGACAAAAAGTCGCCGCTGCCGGAAGAGGACGATCGCCAGCTCTCGCACCGTGGGCGATTCCGATTCTTCTGTTCTGCGCGTAAGACCCTCAGACATAAGAGTTCGTTGTGTTGCCTAAAACTGGGTTGCACTTACATACATCCCGAGCGACGGCTTGGTGAGAAACGGCTCGATTTTGGAGACTGCACTCCGGGGAACGACTACCAGGTCACCTGGGCGCAACTGGGCCGCCTCGCCCAGGCTCCTTTGTTTCAACATCTTCTTGAGATCGTAGACATGGGCCTCGATCAGATGGTCATTGACATGATGGAATAAAAGAACCTGAGAGTGCTTTGCTTCATGGGTAAATCCACCGGCAATTTCCACAGCTTCGACAATGTTCGTCTGCGAGCGCAATTCGTACTTGCCGGGCTTGCCTACTTCGCCGCCCGCCACGAAGTACGGATGATCGAAGTCCTTGAGCGCAGCTGCGACCTGAGGATCGTGCAGGTAACCCGTGTACGCATCAAGCACCGCTTGGCGGAATTCTTCCAGCGTGAGTCCCTGAGCGAAAACGGGCGGGGCATCTTTTAGGGTGACGTAGCCATCGGGTTGTATAGTGAGGATTTGGTCGTATTCGGGAGACAAAGCGAAACTCAGTGCCACCACGTCGCTGTAGTTCAGCCGGTACAGCGGACGGCGTTCCCCTCCAAGCCGAGGGTTTCCCGTGCCGTCCGCCGCTCCGGGTTGTGCGGCCACCATTCTCCTGTTCTCCGCAGCAGCCCCGGTTTGGCTGATGGGAGGAGACTGGATGACTGCGTTCAGGCTAGTTTCCTTCTCCTGAGCGAATGCGGCCACAGAAAGCTGCAGTAGTAAGAAGGCAATTTCCGCGAAACTCGTAAACGTACCCAAGCGTGTCATTCGACGATCCAGTCTGGGATCTGGTGAAACCGCTGAACCCGATTCGCAAGTTATCCGGAGAAAGTTCTTGCGGCAAGACATGGGAAGTAGCGTCTACCAAAGTTGGCAGGCTTCGCGCGTTCATCTTGAGCGGTCGAAACCCGCGACCGGCGGGGAACGCGGAGAGCGCTGCACCAAGGGCGCAACAGAGGGAAGCCGACCGGCCGTGGCCTACTTCGTGCTATCCACAAAAGTAGACTTGTATGTTTGCGAGATCACAGTGTTGGGCATTCGCGGCATCTTGCCGTGATCCGTTGAAATGGGTGGCTATAAGCCGCTCCGCGTTTATTGCTGGGTCGACCTATTTGAGTCGCACAAATTCGGGGCTGGATTTTCACAGACTCTGAGAGGCGGGGCATTTTTCCACAACTATGGAGAGCCCATTCCCGATTTGAGAGTCACGCCAAAATATTGTGACTCGTTTCCTTGAGTAGGGCCGATTCAATCTCTTAACATTGCGCCAATCTGTCTACGCCACTTTGGAGATTGGTCATTCATGACGCCGGCAGCCGCTTCGTCTGCGATCGGGGTTCTGGTTGCTGACTCCAGCCGTATGCAGGCGCAACTGCTAACCAGCGCTCTTCGGCGCCGCTTTGAGTTCCGCATCTTTTCCTGCCCGCTGGATGAGGCCGTGATCATTAAAACAATCGTCTCTGCTCATATCAGAGTGTTGATCTTTTCGCTGGATCACTCAGGAAGCATCGCCTCCCAGATGGTGATCATCCGAAGCCTGCATCGCTCCTATCCCGCAATTGCCAACATTCTGCTGGTGGGCTCATATGATCGTGAGCTGGTAGTGAGCGCGTTTCGCTCCGGCGTGCGCGGCATTTTTTGCATGTCCGATACCCATTTCCGGCTGCTTTGCCGCTGTATTCAGCGCGTGGCCGAGGGCCAGATCTGGGCCAATAGCGAACAGATGACGTACCTTCTGGACCTGATCTCCGAAGTACCCTCACTTCGACTTCTGAACTCCCGTGGAGCCAAGCTGCTGACGCCGCGCGAAGAGCAGGTCGTCGCTCTGGTCGCCGAGGGCCTGAGCAACCGCGATACCGCCCGCGAACTCAACCTGAGCGAGCACACGGTCAAGAAATACCTGTTCCGCATCTTCGATAAACTGGGCATTTCTTCGCGCGTCGAACTTGTGCTCTACGCGGTAAATAACGGTGCTCCGCTTCCCGCCGAATGGCTGCCGGGAGCGAACGAGAAATTGGCATCGTAAAAATGGCCAGGAAAAGCCTTCGCCGGTTTGAAAAGCTTGAGGAGGGCCTGTATAAAATCTGGGAGCGAATCCCTCGTGAACAACGCGAATTCGAATCCCGGAGCCGGCCCCCACCGCGGCCGAGCGAGTCTGATTGCCGCAGGGCTCTTGCTGGCAGCTTTGGGGCTGGTGGTGATCTACACCAGCCGCCGGGCGTTTATCAGTCCAGTGGCATTGGTGGTGATTGCCGCGATAGGAGTAGCGGCCTTGTTGCTGCAGGTTCGGCTACGCTCGGATTTGTTGTCAGCCCCCGAGGCTTCTTCGGATCGGCCCTCTTACAGCCGTGGTCCCATGTGGCTTAATGTGCTGGGAGTAGTTTTCGCGCTAGCCGCGCTGTTCGCTGATGTTCTCCATCTGAGTCCTGCGTTTCTGCTGATCGACGCCCTGGCTGCGGTGGTCTCCTTTGCGGCCAGCGGTATCATCCTCGTGGGCAAACTTCGCAAACATCGCATGTGAGGCGTGCCGGCTCCAGGACCGCTTCACGGTTTAAATTCCACGGCCACAGTTGTCTGCACAACCAGGGGCTGACCGTTGACGCGATAGGGCTCGAATCGCCACCAACGCAACGCATCCATCGCCGCTTGGGCCAAAATGTCCGGGCCGTTTTTCGCGTGCAGGTCGACGACCGAGCCGTCGCGCCCCACGATGACGTCCAGCACGATCACTCCCTGGAGGTTCTTGGCACGGGCAGCGGCCGGATATTCCGGCTCCGCGCGGTGGGTTAGCAACTTCTGCATTACGTCCGCTGGAACTTCCGCCTGCGGATGAATGGGCGCGTGCGCGCTGTTGTTCAGACCGGACTCCAGGGCCTGCCATCCGCGATTCCAGTGCCACCACCCTATCGCAATCAGCACAGCGGCCAGGATGGAAAGAATGGAGATCCATACTCCACTGCCGCCCCCCGGCTGAGTAGGAAGATTCTTTGCGTCATTATCCGCAGGTGGTTTTCCAGCTTTTTCAAGTTCACTGTGAATCGGCGGCGGAGCCTCCGCTTCGGCTGTCGCTTTGCCATCTTCCGCCCACATATGAATCGCCGCGCGCTGTTCCGCCGAGAGGCCGACAAATTCCATCCCGGAGCACAAGTTGGCGTGATGCCTCACTAGCGCTCTCGCCCGCAAGGCAGGGCCGGCAGGGGGCAGCCGGAATTCAACGGCCACCATTTCGCCGGGCAACAACTCTCCTGCCAGAATCGCCGCCAAGCCATCCTCCCCAAGATTTATGGAACGGCCCGGCAGAGTGTCTGGAATTCCCGAGCGCAGCACGGTTATATCAAGCGGCGCCTCTATCACATGGCGCACTCCCCGCCGGCGCGAGGGCCCGTGCCAACCTCGGGCCTGAGTACTTACTGCCATCGGAACGCACCCGTCCCTCCAAGGATGTGGCTCCCGGAATGCATCGGGATAAAAACCATAGGTCTTCTCTTTGCCTCCGTATCTCGGGGTAGTTCTGTTTCCCTTTACTGACCGCGCAATTCAACAATCTCATTTCCCTGGGCGAGTAGCACCAGATTTGCCATGCCAATAAATAGTCCGTGCTCAACCACGCCCGGCATATCGCTGAGTTCCCGAGCCAGGCTGGCGGGATCTGAAATCTGCCCGAAGCGGCAGTCGAGGATATAGTTGTTCTCGTCGGTCAGGTAGGGCTTTCCGGCGGAATCGCGGCGCACATCGACCTGCGCGCCTAATGTACGAATTTTTCTCTCCACCACCGGCTGCGCGAACTTGATTACTTCCACCGGCAGCGGGAATTTCCCCAGCACCGGCACTCGCTTGCTTGCATCGGCAATAATCACGTATTGTTTAGTCGCCGACGCTACAATTTTTTCCCGCAGCAGCGCCCCGCCGCCGCCCTTGATCAAACGCATCTGCGAATCGAATTCATCCGCGCCGTCGACGGTGACGTCGATCTCAGGAAACTCATTCAGCGTCGTCAATGGGATGCCAAGCCCGGCGGCCTGCTCAGCGGAACGATCAGAGCTGGGTATGGCTCGAACCTGGAGACCTTTTTTCACCAGCTCACCCAGCAGTTGGATGAAACATGCAGCAGTCGATCCGGTTCCGAGGCCGACAATCTGGCCATTCTTCACGAAGCGCAGGCTCGCCCGCGCCGCCGCTTCTTTTTCCTGTTCGTGCGCCATGGGTGAGTTGTTAGCTCTTGGCTTGTTGGCTCTTGGCTTGTTGGCTCTTAGCTTGTTGGCTCTTAGCCCTTAGCTCTTAGTGCCGAGCTACAAGTACTGAGAGCTAAGGGCTAAAGGCTAACAGATAAAGGCCAAAGTTAACGCAAACTCTTCTCGACATAAATTAAATACCCTGCCAGGGCCAGGCCAAACAAGACTGTAAGAATGGTCACCATATCGACGAGAAATCCGGCCGGCTCGAATTTCCCTT
>JASIKQ010000587.1 GCA_030049565.1 Candidatus Sulfotelmatobacter sp. | reverse complement strand
ACCCCGCGCAACTGCTTGGGCATGTCTTTTACGACCTCATCAAACTTTGCGTGAGCTCCCCCGTCCGAGAGCAGATAGAGCAAATGCTCGCGTAGTTGTTTGCTGCACTTATCCGTCGAGTTTTTCGTCAGGGTCTTCATTGCGGCTTCCTTTCTTCTGCAGTTGGAAATTCCATGATTCCCTCTCGAACTTTCGCTTGTTCGAGCAAATCATCTTCCGGCCTCTCGCCTCGAAACACACGCCCGATACCGCGTACAATGCGGCGCATGGGAAGAACCAACTTTTCATCGGCCAAAAAAATCTCACCCGTGCGGCGGCTGCGATAAAACCAGCGCTTGAGCAGAGCCAGGTGCTCCATGGTTTCGAGCGCGCTTAGCGGGCTGGCGGAGGAAAAGGAATCCAAGGCTGCCTGCACTCGCGATTCCATCGATTGCGATTTGATATGTTCGGCAGGTTGGATGCGAAACTCAAACGGCCCGAAAATAGCTCCACGTTCCACTCGAAACAGCGCGACCGAATTCTCGAGATGGCTGGGCTGAATCATCAGGGCCGAAAGGCGGTCGATGCGGCGCACAATCTCCGGAATCTGGCTGACGGCCGGCTTCAGTTTTTCCAGCCGAACGTGAATCGCCGCCGCCTCTTCGAATGCCAGCTTCCCCGACGCAGCTTCGCGCTCTGCCGACCAGTCGCGGAGAAGCGATTCTCCTCCCGTATCGAAGTACGCTTGCACGCGGTCAACCTCTTGAGCGTATTCCTCGTCCGTGCAGCCTTTGAAGCACGGGGCAAGGCACATCTTCATTTCGGAATAGATGCATCCCGGAAATTTGGGATCGGGATGCAGATCTTCAACGCAGCGGCGCATCTTAAAGAAGTCGAGTGAGTCATTCATGAACCTTTCGGCGGCGGTTCGGGAGAGGAATGGCCCATAATAAAGCGTGCCTCCCTTTAGCTTCCCCAGGCGAGTCGTAATCGATGCTCGAGGGTATTCGTTCTCCATATGCAGCTTTACCAGCGGCGCAAAGCGGAATCGCATGCGGCTCGCGTAGGTCTTAGGGAAGTTCTCGCGCAAAACTTTATAGAGCACGAATCCGGCTTCGAAATCGGAACCGGTGGCCGCATATTCGATCAAGCGAGCGCGGTCACGCAGGTTGAGTTTGCGGGTGCGCTCTTCGACCGGCCCCAACAGGCGCTGCAACCGGCGCCGTAGGTTTGCAGTCTTGCTGACGTAAGGCTCGGCCCGGGCATCTTCGCCGCGCAGCAGGAAAACTGCGGGGGCAGCGGGAACCGCGGCGAAAACCTCCGTGTCGCGTTCGGGCGCGAATTCCAGACGCTGAGTCAGCACCGAATTATTCTAGTGCGGTTTTCAGCTCCGGGCGCGGGAGACGCGCCGAAAAACAAGAAAACCATTTACCACAGAGACATGGAGGAACGGGAACATGTTCGAATCGAAGGAAGCCCCGCAAACGACCGGGTGCGCGCCTAACCATTTTTCTGGCTTCTATGACTCTGTAGTGAATGACTGTGCTCGGTATAACTACCGGAAGCTGGCGCTGCGGCATTTTTGGCGGAAATCTGTGCCTTCCATCTTCACCACCCGGCACATCTCGTGCAGGCGGGAGCGCATGCGCTCTCCAATACGGTCACCAAGGGTTTCGGCTCGAGTGGCGGCTCGGGCCGCGGAAAGTGAGCCGTTGATCGCCGCGGCCGGCTGATCCTCAAAATTCGTCGTAATGATCGTCGTGCGGTTGTCGTTATACCGCGTGTTCAGGATCAGGCTGACCGTATCCCATACCCACTCAGTCGGCTTTACTGCGCCCAGTTCGTCCAAAACCAAAACCTCGGTTTCAAACACAGGACGCAGAACATCCAGTTCTGTGGCTTGAACGGTAGAGTTGTACGAGTTCTGAATCTCTTTCAATAGTTCGCGGTAGTCGTAGAACAGACAGGCGATTCCTTTCTTCAGGATCAGTTCCTTGGCAATGCCAGCGGCCAGGTGCGTTTTGCCGGTGCCAATCTGCCCGATGATCAAGAGCCCGGTGCCGTCTCGCGGGTCGTACTCTTCCACGAATCTGGAAGCCACCAGATGGGCGTGCGCCAGCGAAGGATGCGCACCGGGAAAATCGGTGGTGTAGCTGCCCAGCTCACAATGTTCATAGCGCTTCGGGATGCGCGCCGCTGCCAGCAGAGCCGCATTCCGAGTCCGCAATTGGCAATCACAGCGCGTGACGCACCGGTCTGCGCTGCCCGCCACGGTTTTCCAGCCCGTACCTTCGCAGAGAGGACAGACCTCAACCCGAACTTTGGTCAGTCCCAACCGCGATTCAACGACCCTTTTGGTTTCCATTCGCTAACCGATCTATCCTCCGACTTTGCACCCGCGAGGAGCTGGCCTGCAAGTGCCAAATGCCCTTCGCCTGTGTAGAACCTGTGCAGGCAACATGCAGGTTGTGGAGGAAGGAGGAAAACGCCATCGGCCTACGCCGCGCGCCGACCCGAAAAAATTCTCAAGTCATCTCTCGCCGTTCTAAAACCCGGTCTAAAAACCCCAATTCGGTACCCACCAGTGTAAAACAGGCTTCCGGCGCGGATTTTCACAGTTGACATTCTTTGCGGAGAGAGCACAATACCAGCCATCAGGTTTCCCAACTCAGTCACTGCTTTTCTTCCTCCCAGTATGCACTGGGTATAAAAGAAACCTGCTAGGAGAACCTATGAATAAAGCCGATCTGGTCGACAAGATCGCAGGCGCCTGCGAGATCAGTAAAGCGCAGGCTTCCACTGCGATCGATACTGCCGTGAGCAGCATCACGGGAGCTTTGAAGAAAGGCGACCGGGTGGCCTTGATAGGGTTCGGCACTTTCTCGGTTTCGCAGAGAAAGGCGCGGAACGGGCGCAATCCGCAAACCGGCGCCACTATCAAGATCGCTGCCCGTAGAGTTGCCAAATTTACCCCCGGGGCCGAACTGAAGAAAGCGGTGAATAAGAAGTAAGGGACGAACGAATCTCGGAATTTCTAAACGGCAGGGATCGGCCCTGCCGTTGTTTATTGTTACAGGTAATCGCTGCTGCCCAACGTCGGGCTACAATGGCTGGAGCATGATTGCCCATCTTCGCGGAAAACTTCTGGCCAAGCATCCCAATCAAATCGTGGTCGAAACGGCGGGGGTCGGCTATGAAGTGAACATCAGCATCCCCACCTTCTCCGAATTGCCAGCGACGGGGTCTGAAGTTGCCGTCCACATTTACACTCACGTACGCGAAGACGTAATTGCC
>JASIKQ010000586.1 GCA_030049565.1 Candidatus Sulfotelmatobacter sp. | reverse complement strand
CCGTAACAATGACAAAACTTCGCCGCTCGACCTAGCCAACGCCATCCGCGGTTACGCGATTATGAAACAGGAGACAGGTGCGATGCTACAAGCAAAGTCACTGTGGGAAGAGGTGCGGAAGCTCTACGCTTCTGTAGACGTGGAGGCAGGGGTTGCGGAAAGTTCCCGCCGGCTCGCCGCGATTGCCCACGAATTACCCTCTTAACCAGCTACCGCCTCTTGCTTCCGCGCAGGCCTTCCCGCCAACCGCGCCTCCACTTCCTTCACGGCGCGATGGCCGGCAAGAATTCCTGTATTTGTGGTCGACTCCGGCCCTTCGGAGTCGGTATTGGCAAAGAAAACACGATCCATGGGCTGCCGCACCAGCGGCTGAACCCGCGTATAGAGCCCCGGCATGGTCTTGTATAAAGGATGCCCTCGGCGATAGATGTGCACTTCAATCGGATCGACATCCATTCCCGGCATCAGTTTCTGAAAATCAGTCATCACATTCGCTGCGATCGTGCGAGCGCCAGATTCGGTCAGCAGATCTCCGCGTTCATCTTCTTCCATCGGCGTGTAGCAGGTGAGAATATTGACCTTCTGTTTGTAGCCCGGTTGTTTCTGAATCACCCAGTCGGCAACGATGAAATCGGTAAAAGTATTTCCCGGACACCACGTGTCATAACCGTGATTGAACACCGGCTTGTCGAAAATCAGATTTACTACCGGATAAGGGATGTAGTGAATCTTGCCCATGGCTTGATCCTGCGCGTCGGGCAGTCCTTCAACGATATGTCGCGTGATGAACTTCGGCGTGGCCATGATGACGGCCTTGGCCGCAACCGTCTTCGGCTTGCCGTCCAGCATGTAAGTGACTTGTACCGCTTCTTTTTCTGGAACCACGGCCACCGTAGTTGCGCTCGTGATCATGCGGTCTTTGTGGCTGGCCTGCAAAATATCGGCCAGCTTCTTCGTGATGGCGCCCAACCCTCCTGGCCAGGTATAGCGGTCATCAGCGCGGACTTCTTCCGCCATCTCCTGCAAATTCAAGATTGCCAAGGCCGCCGCGGTTTCCTCGCTGGTCGCGCCCCAGTTGGAGGGGCCGAAGTTGTCCCACCACTGCTTCAGCTCGATGGGATATCCCTTCAGGAAATCGGAGAAGGGCTGGTTGTAGAGTTCCGTGGTGCGCTTCTCGACGTTAACCGCAAGCATTTCTTTCTTGAACTTCTTAAAACTCTCGCGCACGGATGCAGGATAAGGCAGTTTGTCGAGACCCGTGCCCCAGGTATCGAGAATCAGTTCGCCTTTGATGATGCTCGGGTCCGAGCAGTTCACCGGCAGCGGCTCCAGCCCAATTTCTTTCGCGAACGGAAACGCGTGCTCATCTTTGGTCAGGAACGCTGATCCAGTGGCGTACGTGCTGCCGTCGTATTCCATCGCATATGCGTTGCCGCCCCAATGCGGCTCTTTCTCCAGCAGCAAAAAATCGCGATGCCGCAAACGATAAGCCGCCGCTAGCCCGCTTACTCCTCCGCCAACGATCACCACGTCATGCCGCGCAGAAGCTGGAGGACGTGCAAAAAAATTGCTCCCCTTATCGCGAACCTTATGGCAGATCTGGTTGTTCTCGCCATCAACTTCAGCGGCGGGATTTTTCTGCGAGGCATCCGCTTTCACGATCAGCGAGAGATCGATCGGGCATCCCGCCGTCACCGCTCCCGCCACGACAAACTTAATGAAGTCCCTGCGATTCGCGCTCATGCCGCATCCCCTTCCGCTACTTCTACAATTTCTGCGCCCACGTCTGCCGCGCGCTCACTGCCCACTCGCAACCTGTACCAGAGCACGATCGCCACCAGCGAAAACGCAAAAATAATGGCGGACACCGCATTGATCTCTGGAGTAATGCCGCGCCTAAGCCGCCCCCATATTTCCAGCGGCAAAGTATTGTCGCGGCCGATCAGAAAAAAACTTACCGCAATCTCATCCATCGAAAGCGTGAAGATCAGCAAAGCAGATCCGATAATTGGCAGCTTCAAATTCGGCAGCGTAACCCGCCAAAATGTTTGCCAGTAATTCGCACCCAGATCGAGGGAAGCCTCCTCCTGCGCGCGGTCGAGTTTTTGCAGACCCGCGAATATTTCGGTGGTCGCCACGGAAATCAAAGCCGTCCCATGCCCGAGCACGATCGTCGTCAGACTGAGATTCGTTCCCATCACGTGGAAAAGCATGGACAGAGAAAGGCCCGTGATGATCCCCGGCAAGATCAACGGCAATAGCACCAGCTGGCGAAACAATGCTTTGCCTGGAAACTGCGCTCGCTCGAGCGCCAACGCTGCGGGTACTCCGAATGCCAGCGAAATCCCTATAGCCGAGAACGCTACCTTAAGGCTGTTGAGGACCGAATCCCAGATCGCGCTGTCGGCAAACAGTATGCGATACCAGTCGAGCGTTAAATGATGCGGAGGAAACCCTCCCACGCCTTCGCCATTGAACGAGTAGAGAATGAGCACGGCAATGGGGAGATAGAGAAACGCAAAAACCGCCATCGCATGGACGAGCAACCAGCCTGAACGTGGTATAGCACCCGCACGCCTCACGAGTAACTCCATTTCTTTTCCAGCCGCTCGGAGAAAAACAATAGGGTCACGACCAGCAGCAACATGCAAAACGAAATGGCCGCGCCTAGGGGCCAGTTGTAAGCCGCGCCAAACAGGCTTACCACAATGTTCGAAATCATGATGCCGCTCGGCCCGCCCAGCAGCAG
>JASIKQ010000585.1 GCA_030049565.1 Candidatus Sulfotelmatobacter sp. | reverse complement strand
CAACTTCGGGGCGAGATCATAGTGTTCTCCGATGCCTCCTGCCTGCTGGCCTCAGACTCCATCCGAAAGCTGACCAGCAATTTTGCTGACCCTTCGGTGGGCGCCGCCAGCGGTATTTATCAGGTCCTGAATCCCGACGCGGCGAATCTCGGACGACAGGAAGATTTTTACTGGAAATACGAGACTTTTCTAAAGCTGCAGGAAGCGAAGCTCGGAACGCTCACTGGCGCGCACGGGGCACTCTATGCGATGCGCAAGTCCCTATACCCTTTTCCGAACATGGGAACCATTAACGACGACTTCGTGATTCCAACCAGCGTGCTCGGGCGAGGATATCGCATCGCGTATGAGCTGCAGGCAATCGCATACGAAGAGGCACACGAGATGGAAGGATTTGGCCGCCGGGTACGCATTACAGCCGGCAACATTGAACAATTGCGAGAAATCCGAGCTTTCCTCTGGCCACCTAGGCCCTTCGTGCTGTTTTGTTTTTTCTCGCACAAGGGCGCACGCTTACTCGTGCCCCTGGCTATGGTCACCATGGCAATTTCCAACGCTCTTCTGTGGCCGCAGCCCCTCTACAGATGGCTGGCGTTCGGGCAGCTAGCCTTCTACGGATTGGCGATGCTTGGCGCTTTTTTCGCCCTGCCTTGGAAGGTCTCGCGCATCCCGTATTACTTTTGCATGATCAACGCGTCCGTCTTCGTTTGGTTTTTCTTCTTTCTTACCCGCCGTTCTGTGTCGTCGAAACGTCCAGGAGTGGCGTGGAGTTGAGGCCGGTCGAGATAAGCCGAACACAGGGCTGCAACGCCAGCCACAACTGCATAGTTGTCGCCTTGCAGGTTGGATGGATTCTGTTTTGAGCCGTTCTGCCGGGTAACACCTCCTCTATCGGTACATTCCTTCATAGAGCGCGAGAGACATCGGACGGCGTGATTCTTCCGGGTTACAGATCAGGAAAAGGAAACAAACTAAAGACAACGCCAATACCGTGCGGCTCCAAAGGGATCTCCTTTATGCACTCACCCCGCTGAAGATCATAAAGACCGAGGTGAGAGGGTTTGTGGTTGTCTTTGCCGGTGCGAATCCAAGCGATGTTTTCGACGAATTTCGTGGGACGAACTCGAGTGAAACCGACCCAAATATAGCGTTGGTCCAAAGGCAGCAGGCCGCGGCACCAACCCAGCACTTGGGCGGAGCCAGAGTGCATTTTATTCAGATTATGTACGGCCGTTACCTGATGCGTAGCCTGGTCCGCCACTATTACATGGCCATCGACGGTCGTGAAGTAGATACAGCCGGCGAACAGATAGCCGTCATGCGGTCTTTCCACCGAGATATTAATGCGACGGCCAGGTTGGGTGAGACAAATAGCATCTCTCTGCACAAAACGAGTCACCCAAAGTTCGCCGTCCAGTCGAAAGACATGATTGGGATGCGAGCGATGCGGCTTGGTCGTGGGGACTTTGCGGTAATCGATATGCCGCGAAAACCGCGACCATGGATCTTCGCCGAGAACATTCCACTCACGAAGGAGATCGCCTGAGGGAGTGATTTCCACGACCATATCCAGGCCCGTATTGGCAACAGCGAGCGTACCGCGAGTGGTGGGGCACACGTGATGAAGATCATTAAAGCACGGAAGAGAAATGTAGCCGATGTGTCGGAATTCCGGCACTTTGTATATCAGGACCTCAGTGGAGGTGCAGGCGTAAAGAGTGTCGGCTTCCAGAAACGCTGATTTAAACAGGATCGCCGGCTTTTCCTCGGCGCACACTTCCGGAGGGGATTCGTATTCGACAGATGTAACGGACTCCCCAGTTTCGGGATTCAGCTTGATGATGCGTCCCTTATCGCAGGACTGCCATTCTTCCAATTTGCGGAAAACATTCTGACGGACATGGCCACCGATGACACATAGATCGCGCGTCATTGCTAGCCCCGGGGCAGGCTCCGCCGCGAGTGACTGCAGTAGGGCCGCCTGGGAGTGCTTGAATGAGGCATGAGAGCGGGGATTTTGCTATCTTCAGAATAGCAGAGCAACACTTTGCACTCCCTGTCAGTCGGTTGCATCCAGCTCTAGAGCCGACGTATTCGCCAGCCGGCCGAGCGGAGTCTTGATCTTCAGAAAAAACTTGGTATCGAGCAGAGCGGGATAGAACCATTGCGTCCATCGATCAGCCAAGCCGGATTGAAGCTGTGGTGATGTTGCCAGTTGATAACCAAACTCCTCGAGGCCCAGGCCGATGGTCATTTCAAGCTCTGCCACCTGTTGCGGAGTGAGCCGTTCCTTCCAACGATTCACCGGGCCTGTCTGCTGCTCTACAGGCTCCAAACGAAACGAGGAGTTCGATTCCTGGATTCTACCGAGGGCATTTTTCTGAATACGATCATAGTCGAGATCGTGCTCGATAAACTCACCCAGCACGCGTAATACAGGCCGGGGATCGGAAACCAGGTCCTCGAAATGGATCTCGATGTAATCGGATGGAAATTGCCGGCCGTTGTTGCGTCCCCGGCGCACGCTCCGTTGCCAATAGAGTGCAGTCTCGCGCAGTCCGCGCTGTCGTCGATCCCAGGGAAATGGACGAAAGCCACCCATTTTTGCCAGGGAGAGAGCAATGTCCCTGCCGTCGCGAATAATGTGCACGAAGATGGCATCAGGAATGTCAGCCTTGATGCGAGGAATGTGCAATAGGGTATCGGGATCGTAGACGGCCCAACGCGTCGCCTGCTGCCGTCGCGCAACCTCATCCATGGTGATACGAATGAAATCGCCGCCACTTGTACATTCGTTAAGGATTTTCTGGCGAACGAAATCAGCTTCAAGACCAGAACGCCGGAAGCCCTTGCTATGCAGCCATACTTCAACGATCTTTTTGCGATTTTCCAGGCGATTGAAATTTCCGAATCGCGGAATCAGCATTTTATAAACCGGAAGATAACCGCGATAGATTGCAAAACCGTCCGCGGAAAGCAGAGTGTCATAAAGCAGGTTGGTGCCAGAACGGTGGCAACCCATTACAAAAACAGGCGCTCGACTTCGGGTTGTAGACACGGGAATTAACTAGGTCCCTCCAGGAGGGACGCGGAACTCGCGCTTGTAAGGAGCTTGGAAGTAAGTATAACATTCAGGCTGGGTTGATCGGCCGCGATCGCCGTTCTCTTTAGGGAATAAAGTAACGTTACAGACCGGATTTCTGGAAGGCGCTCTCGCTAGAAAAGCAGTTCAGGTTTTTTTCATGAGTTCAGAGGCATCCGCAGCATCAGATCCGTTGCCTACAGGACAGCCGGATACTTTTTCGCGCAATCTGCGCAAGATGGGAGTCACTCTAGCAAAGAAGGTTCTTCCCAGACGGGTTATCCAGGAAGTTAAACGCTACCGTGCCTTTAACAAGTCAGAGCGCCCGGCTTATTTGAGACTGAGGATTATTCATGAACTCGGACTGCACTCGCGCAAGCTGCCTCCCACGGCGCGATCGATTGTTTTCATATGTTTTGGCAATATCATGCGCAGTCCAATGAGTGAGGCACTTTTCCGGCGCGCTCTCGGGGCGACTCTTGGGATTAACATAAAGGTAGTTTCGGCTGGACTCAACGCTACTCCGGGAAAGGCCGCTCATCCCTGGGCGGTTGCAGCGGCCAAGGATTTCGGGATCTCTCTCGCAGATCACAAAGCAATTCTGCTAAGTCGCGCAATGGTTGAACAGGCGGATGCCGTTATAGGCATGGACCTTCAGAACGAGGTGGAGTTTTTGTCCCGCTATCCGGAAGCCGCCGATAAGTTTTCCCTGTTGGGAGCATACGCGAATAGCAATGGCCGCTGTCCGGAAATTCGCGATCCCTTCTTTGGCGACATGAACGAGACACGGGCGTGTTACAAGTTGCTTGAAACCTGCACCGAAAACCTGGCGCGGAGCCTGACTGCCCAAGCAGCCCCTTGTAAGGCCCGGCAGAAACGATGAATCGACCCGTCCTCATTCTCGGTGTCGAGCCTCGCATCACGCTGGCAATCGCCAGATCACTCAACCGGCACGGCATTGGGGTTGACGTCGCCTCTCTTTCTGTTTCTGATCTGCGGCTCCATTCACGAGCGATCGATGATTTTGTGCGCCTAAGAGGCCCCCTCCCGGCAAGTGCCGTTGATGAATTGGTGCGGCTAATTGCGCAACGGCGATACGATATGCTGATTCCCGCGACCGATGCAGCGTTGGCGCTAATCGGGGAAAATGAGACGAATCTTCGGGGGTTAGTTCGCCTCGCCTGCCCGCGAGCGGAGGTCGTGCAAAGAGTTCTGAACAAATCGGTAACGATCGACTTCGCGCGCCGGGCTGGAATTCGCGTCCCGGAGTCGTATGCGATTTCGGATTCTTGCCAACTGGAGGCGCTGGCTGCTCAGTTGCGGTTTCCAATAGTGGCGAAGCCTTCGCACAAGAGCAAAGAAACCGACTTCAAGGTGCGCTATTTTCAAAATTATGAAAAGCTCTCGCAGGCATTTCGCGATGATTCTCATTTCGGACAAAAGGTTTTGCTGCAGGAGTTCGTCCGCGGAGATGGGGTGGGTATTGAAATGCTGATTCATAATGGGGAGCCGCTGGTGACCTTCCAACATCGCCGGCTGAAAGAGGTTCCGGCTAATGGAGGAGCCGCAGCTGTGGCCGTAAGTGAGCCAGTGGATTCAATGCTGGCGGAGCAGGCTTTTGCGCTTCTTCGCGTCCTGGAATGGGAAGGCGTTGCCATGGTCGAATTTCGCTTTGACCGGCAAGCGAAACGGAGCGCTCTGATGGAAGTCAATGGCCGGTACTGGGGGACACTCGCACTTCCACTACGCGCCGGGGTGGACTTCCCGTGGTATCAATGGCAATTGGCTCATGGCCAACGGCCCGATGTTCCAGCAGACTATCCGGCAGGAGTGCGCTGGCGCTGGACCGCTGGATACTTGCGACGATGGCACGGATTATTATTGAGTTCGCTGCCAAAGGTTCTGCGCCGCCCAGTGACGCTGAAAGAGCTGCTGCCTTCAGTTACGGACTTGAGTTCTGCCGATGCTGTGTGGAGGTGGGACGACCCGTGGCCGGCTGTGGAAGAAAGCTTTCGACAGGCCGCTCACTTGATCGGCGGCGACGCCGCCTCCGCCTTGAGAAAGATGGGAATACAACGTCGAAAAGGAATCGAACGGGCGAGATCGACGATACAACCAGAAAGAAGCGATTTGGAAGCATGAATAAGGTCCTGGGAAGGTTTAAACAATCATGGCGAGTGCTCACTGGCCATGTGAGTGCCGGAAGAGGAGCGACAATCTTCCCCGGCGACGTTTTCCTGGTTTCCTATCCAAAGTCCGGAAATACCTGGGTGCGCTTTCTGATCGCCAACCTGGTTCACAGCAGCGAACCCGTGAGCTTTCTCAATATCGAATCGGTTGTGCCCTCGATTTATATACTGCCGGACCGCAAGCTTCGGCAGTTTCCTGCTCCCCGAATTCTGAAGAGCCATGAATGTTATATGCCGCGTTACCGCAGGGTGATTTACCTTGTCCGCGATCCGCGTGATGTTGCCGTTTCCTATTACTACTACAACATGAAGAAGCGGCTGCTGCGGGAGGATTGTACGTTGGACCAATACATCCCCAAGTTCATCGCCGACGAACTGGACTTGAAGAGTGGCCCGTGGGGCGAACACGTTTTGAGTTGGATCAGAATGCAGGACACTCTGGACCAGTTTCTCCTATTGCGCTATGAGGACATGATCGCGAATCCGCAAGAGGAACTTGGCCGCGTAGGAGAATACTTGAATTTGCACCCTGACTCGGGACAGCTTGCCCGCGCTATCGAACTCAGTTCAGCCAAGAAAATGCGCGGAATGGAAGAGGAACAATCGGACCGCTGGGTATTCACCCGGGGAATGCGGAAGGACATTCCTTTTATTCGTTCCGCAACTGCAGGTGGCTGGAAGAATAACTTATCGGCGGGAGCGATATTGCACATCGAGAGCGCATGGGGAAAAGCGATGTAGGCCGTGGGATACTCGCTCAGCAGTAAAATGACTCAGGAATCAAATCCGAGCGACGCACAGCGGGCACCGGTTCCGGCAAACTAGTTGCGCCCGCGTACCTTGAGATTGGCCTGGTGTAAGCCTTGCCAAGCAGAGGCTGGAAGCGTACGGCGTAACCATTCTTTTGCGGCGCGGGCGTTTCTTGTACCCGTGACGTATGCTGCTCCGGTCGTAAATGGCCGGGCAAAGCGAAAGTCTATATAGTGCCCGGTCAGCGCCCCCCAGCGGCTTTTGTAACCTGGCTCGCCGCCGAGAAAATCGTAAGTTCGCACTCCTTGGGCGATTAGTTCCTTGAGCACGTGCCCCCTCAGCAGGAAGCCTACACGATCCGAGGCGCGCCTCGGATCATTTCCTTCTTGCAACTGAAAGACCGTGTGCCGGTAACGAAATGCAAACTGAACGGCTGCGATTTCACCTTCGAGTTCCAGCACCCAAAGATCAAGCCGGTCTTGCGGCAGAAGTAAACGGCTGAGTTCGT
>JASIKQ010000584.1 GCA_030049565.1 Candidatus Sulfotelmatobacter sp. | reverse complement strand
GATTGAGAAATGGCGGCAGGAATATAACGCCGAACGACCGCACTCGGCGCTGGGCTACAGGCCGCCTGCGCCGGTGGCGGCCTTTCGCCCGGGCGCCGGTGCGCTTTCCCAGGCCCGAGCTGTGATGTAGACTCTCACTCTGCTTGGTACAAAAGATCGGTCAGGTCGCTGCCTCCCCCGTTTCTGCGCCCATGGCGGATACACTCCCGCCAGCGAATGATTTCATTCGCAATTGGAGTTCAGTGTTCGGAGGAAGCAGCGAATCGGGACCACTGACGGAAATCAGAATCCGTCGCCCCCCTTTGGCGAATCCCTTTCGCTGATTTGCGCTGCAACTTAAACTTCGAGAGTGCAAAGTGTCAACAACAAAATGTAGCGCGTTCGGATTCTGTAACTACAACCCATCTCATAAATGGCCGGTCTGCTCCTCCGCCCGCCTGAAGCAGATTTCTTGTGTCTCATTAAAGAGTTGCGGACATCACCCATCGGCCTAGGTGCGCAGAAGCCGCGGCTGGAAAACGGATGGAGGCCGCAGTACTACCGCTTTGCGTTCAGCGCAGATCCTCCCCCCTCAAAAGAAAATTTTCAAACCCTGAGCCAAATTGCCTCCTTTTTTCCGCAGTCTTTAAGTAGAAGGGCAAGTTGTAGCAAAGCGGTGATCCGCTGAATTAAGGGGTTTGAGCCGACAAGCGGGGGTTCGTGCCGACGCAAAGGGTGGCGGGTCAGCCTTCAACGTTGGGGAGAACCTGCATATCCCCAGAATTGTTGCCGAACTAAAGCACCGGCTGTCCGGGCAATTTCACGCCATTGTTTGGAAATTTGCCTGGGAAAGGAGTTCCTATGGCCACGAATCCAGTTGTCACGAACGCGAAAATTCACGAGCCGAGGATTCAAGAGCTGAGGATCGTGAGATTGCCCGAGCCAAAAGTGGGAATCATTAGCTTGAGGCAACGCGTAAAGAAGCTGCTGCACAAGATCTTCTCGGGCCATGAGGAGTTTCTGGGAGTGACACCGGACTAATCTTCGTCCTTTGGTGTTCAAGGTCGGGCCGCGCGCTGGTTCAGTAATCTGTCGTCATTTCTTTCGGGGAACAAGGGGGTCTTACGTAGGGCTTTTGGGGGACCAGGTCGACACTGTCGCGAACACCTTGCGTGGTTCGAAGGTAATTTTCTGTATTCCAGGAGGCGGTATGCCACTCGTCAGGCGTTTCAAATGGATGCTGCTGTTGTTCTGCGTGACTCTGCTGGCGCAGGGCCAGGCGGTAATTACGCAAAGAGCTGCGTTGCATGGTCAGAGAACAAGGAAGAACAGCCGGGATGCCGCGGTGCAGGCCGATAGCATTTTGTACAGCTTTACGAACACGGGTGGCGACGGCGCGAACCCAACTGCAGGTCTGATCATGGATTCGTCCGGTAACCTGTACGGCACCACTGTTGATGGCGGCACTACTGGGAATGGAACCGTGTTCGAGCTTGTCAACTCCTCCGGGATCTACACCGAGAAGGTGCTGTACAGCTTCACCGGCTCCGGCGGGGACGGAGCGAGTCCCCCCTCGGGTCTGATTATGGACGCATCAGGCAACCTTTACGGCACCACTACGTTTGGCGGTACTGACGGTGACGGGATCGTGTTCGAGCTGGTCAACTCCTCCGGGACCTACACGGAGAATGTGCTGTACAGCTTCACCGGCTTTCTTGGCACCTCGGGTGTGTTTGGCAGCGGCGAGGACGGAGAGTATCCCGAAGCTGGCCTGATTATGGACTCGTCGGGTAACCTTTACGGCACTACTGCTGGCGGCGGTATTGGTGCAAGCGGTTACGGTTGTGGAACTGGTTACGGTTGTGGAACCGTGTTCGAACTGGTTAACTCTTCCGGGGTGTACAGCGAGCAGGTGCTGTACAAGTTCACCGGGTCGGGGGGCGACGGAGATTCCCCAGAGGCTGGCCTGATCATGGACGGATCGGGCAACCTTTATGGCACCACTACATATGGCGGTACTTGTGGAATCGGTCTCGGTTGTGGAGTAGTGTTCGAGCTGGTGAACTCCTCCGGGGCTTTCAGCGAGACGGTGCTGTACGACTTCGCCGGCCCTGGCGGGGACGGAAGTAGGCCTGTCGCGAGCCTCATCATGGATCCGTTGGGAAACCTTTACGGCACCACTCTTAATGGCGGCCCCGGAGCCTGCACCAACGGCTGCGGAATCGTGTTCGAGTTGGCCAACTCTTCCGGTACCTACAGTGAGAAGGTACTGTACAGCTTCACCGGCTCCAGCGGGGATGGAGAGAATCCCTACGCGGGGCTGATTATGGACGCATCCGCTAATCTTTACGGCACTACGTTGTTCGGCGGCACCGCCGATAATGGGACCGTATTCGAACTGGTCAACTCTTCCGGGACCTACAGCGAGCAGGTGCTGTACAGCTTCACCGGCAATGGCGGGGACGGAGCGCTTCCCCAAGCCGGTCTGATCATGGACGCATCACACAACCTTTACGGCACCACGGCTGATGGTGGCACTGATGGCGATGGGACTGTGTTTGAGTTGGTTGGCGCCGCCCCTACTATAACCGCGCTAGTTTCCTCCGCAAATCCGGCTCCATACGAACAGGCTGTTACTTTCACCGCGAATGTAACGTCGACCGCTGGAACCCCAGCCGGCAGTGTGGCCTTCCAAATCGGTACCAGCAGCGGAGTCTCAACACCCTTGAGCAACGGGACTGCCAGCTATACCACTTCTTTGCTCGCCTTGGGAAACAACACGATCAGCGCAATCTACATCGGCAACAACAATTTCATGGGGAGCTCTTCTTCCGTTACGCAATCAGTGCAGCCGGGCGCCATTCAATCGACGCCAGGCATGCTGACGTTTGCCAATCAGATCGAGAACACAACCAGCAAGGTCTTGAAAACGACCTTGAAGAATGTTGGAACGCAAGCCGTGACCTTGAGCAGTACCAACGCGCTGTCAGTCAGCGCGAGCTTTAGTCTGGATGCGTCCACTACCACTTGCAGCAATGGCCAGACACTGAACGTAAAAGCAACATGCACGATTGGTGTTGTGTTCGCCCCTGCGGCGACCGGCCCCATCGGCGGCACACTTACGATCACACCCAGCGGCACTTCAGTTGCGCCCATCGTGGTTGCGCTGAGCGGGACCGGCACATCTACCGGAGCCGTGACCGTTTCGCCATCGGTGATCAGCTTCACTAATGAACAGCTTTCGGGGACAAGCAGCGCCGCGCAGTCATTCACGCTCACTAATGAGACAACCGAGCCATTAGACACAACCCTTAGCATAACGGGTGCCGACTTCGCAGTCTCTGGGAGTACAACGTGCACCGGCCAATTGGCAGCTAATTCCAACTGCAAATATGCCTTCGTCTATGCTCCGTCCATCTATGGACCTGAAAGCGCATCGATCCAGCTCAGCGATAACTACGGAGTGCAAACGGTGGCGGTGAGCGGTACGGGAACGGTTGTAAAGCTCTTAGCCAACAAGGTCAATTTCGGAGCCGTGAAGAAAGGGCTCTCCAGCACCAAGAATCTCACTCTGACGAATACCAGCACCGCCGGAGAAGCACTGCCGATCAGCAGCATAACCATCAGTGGCGCGAATGCGGCTGACTTTGCGTTCGGACCTGAGACTACCTGCCCAACGGGAGGCGGTACTTTGAACGCCGGTACGTGCACGCTCAGCATTACCTTTACGTCTTCAACCACGGCGGCCGAAAGTGCCCTGGTCAGCATCAACGACGGCGACCCTACTTCGCCGCAGGCCATCACTCTATCCTCTTCCGGCACGGGAGGGGTCGAGGTCACACCCAGTGCTCTCACCTTTGCGAACCAGGCGGAGAACACTTCCAGCCCCGCACAGCGAGTTACGGTAAAGAACACAGGCTCAGTGCCGCTAACCTTCAATAGTTCCAATCCAATTGTCGCCAGCTCCAACTTCGGTATCGGAACTAATACGGACTGCGGAGGCACGCTCAACGCAGGCGCAAGTTGCTCGATCTATGTGATCTTTATGCCGACTGTTTCGGGGAGCATCTCAGGAACGGTGACGATCAACGATAGCGATTCGAGCAGCCCGCAGATCGTTCAACTCAACGGTACAGGCACGACTGTAGGAACAGTCACAATGGCTATGACGGGTGGGAATTCCGTGTGGTGCGGTCGGGGGAACGACCAACTTCCTACCCCATGCGGAGGAGTTAAGTTGACCAACAAGACTTCCGTCGCGACCAGCTTGACTCCCAGTTTTACTGGAACAGACCCGAGCAACTTTGAAATCGCAACCACGGGTACAACCTGCGGCACGACGCTCGAGGCTAACTCCAGTTGCGTTTACAGACTGTCGATTATGGGCGCATCACGCATGACTTTCTCGTTGAATGGCGGAGTGCCTGGCCCTGTCAATTCGTATTCGCTTGGAGCGGGGCCGCCCCCTTCGAATCTCCCAACGCTCACCATAACAAGTCCTGTTACCGCCGCATCTCCCCATCTGCTGAACTTGTTGGAGCAGGGAGCACTAATCCCAAGTGCCACGCTACTTGCGTACACGGCGGGCTTTCAAGTCGTGAACACTTACGGAACGCTACAAGCAGACGTTTCCTCCAGTATTGGAGTTCAGTTCGTCTTTACCAACCTGTATGTCACCAATGTTGAGTTCTCGGGATCTGGCTCTTCGCCAACAGAGACCGTAACGTTTACCTATTCGAGTGTGGTGTGGAACTAAGTAGACGCCGGCGTGAGACCAGCGGGCGGAGCACGTCGTAGCCCGTCCGGATCGGAATAGATGGATTCCCGGGAGCTACCTCGGCTGAAACGGGCGGGTGGCCCAGGCTTTCGTTTGTGGGAACCATCACGACCGAGGGTGCCCCACCCTTGCGTTTTTTGCAAGGGTGGGAACCTCGGCGGCGGGCAGTAATACCAGAACCTAGCGCAGCCTAGCCAAGGCAGCATCGCATTTAGCAATCTGAAGGATCACTGTTTTTGGATTGCCGCAGGCGAATCCCGCCGGCGTCCTGGCTCCGGGATTACGAATCGTTTGCCACATTTTCAGGCTGCGCTGATACCAGTCCCGTGCTCCATTCCAGTCTTGAAATTGCTTTTCC
>JASIKQ010000583.1 GCA_030049565.1 Candidatus Sulfotelmatobacter sp. | reverse complement strand
GTCCCTCAATCCGACTGCCTTGACCATCGCTCAAACCTGGAGAATTGGAGGCATCGCTTTCGTTACGCTCCAGGTTTTTCATATTCTGCCGGGCGTGTTTGCCCAACCCGCGGGCTGGGGAGACTTCTCCATCGGCCTGACGGCGCCCTTTGTCGCGCTCTATCTGGCGCGACCCGGCCACAAGAACACCTTTATCGCCTGGAACATTTTTGGCATGATCGATCTGGTGAACGCCATCGCGCTGGGTGTGCTCTCGTCAACCGCCGTGGGAGTCCTGCGGCCGTCGGTTTCAACTGATGCAATGACCGTGCTGCCGCTCAGCTTGATTCCGACTTTCGCCGTGCCGCTGCTGCTCATCGTGCACATCATCTCGATCGCGCAAGCGATCGGGTGGCAGACTCAGCCCGCGAACCGGGTTGCGAAAGCGGCTCGGCCTTCGATTGCAAGCGCCTGAGTCCTATGGGGCGGACATTCTTGCCCGCCCTTTTCTTGAACCGCGGGTGCCCGACTTCCGTCGCGCCGTTTGATGTACCCTGGCACCCGTCCAGTCGTGCATTTTGCCCAACAATTCGGGGTCATGCTCAAAAAGTCCTATTTATTAGGGAAAGCCGGGATGCAGGCCCAGGCCGGCGGTTTCAGTTCACCAGTCTCTACACGGCTGATCTGGCGCCGTCGGGGATCCGGCTTTGCAGCCTTACGCCTTGCGGAATTCCTGCATGTTACGTACTACGCTATTCACGCGATACTTGCCCCGCGAGTGTTCATTGGTAAAGGCTGGCAGCCGCGCCATCTGATCGGCCGATGAATTCTTTGTTTTTGCTATCCCAGAACACTTTTTCTTTGTTCCCGGCTGCGGTGACCATTTATTCTGATTCGGCTCTTGGCGTCTGATCTTTGCCTGGCAGTGAAGGCTTGGACGCTCATCTTCCGCAATATGTCTGCGAAATGCGCGCATGAGAGTAATGAAACGCTGGAAAGGCCGGACCCTGCTGTTCCTGGCAGTCGTAGGACCGGGAATTATCACCGCCAACGTCGACAACGATGCCGGCGGCATCCTGACGTATTCGCAGGCCGGGGCGCAATTCGGACATCTTCTGTTGTGGACCATGATTCCCGTGACGCTGGCGCTGATTGTGGTGCAGGAGATGTGCGCGCGCATGGGCGCGGTGACGGGCAAAGGGTTGAGCGACCTGATCCGCGAGGAATTTGGATTGCGCGTCACCTTTCTGATGATGGTCGGAATTCTGATCACCAACTTTGGCAACGTCGTAACGGAATTTATCGGCATTGCGACCAGTCTGGAATTGTTTGGGCTTTCACGCTACGCGACGGTTCCGGTGTGCGCAGTAATCGTTTGGCTGATCGTGGTCAAAGGTCAGTACAAGAGCGTGGAGAAAGTGTTCCTGGTCGCATCGGCTTTCTACGTGACATATATACTCGCCGGATTACGCGCACATCCGTTCTGGAAAGATGCCTTGGTTGCCACTATCAAGCTGCCTGCGCTGCCTGCCTTTCGTGATCAGACCTATCTTTATATGGTGATTGGGGTCGTGGGAACGACGATCGCTCCCTGGATGCAGTTTTATCTTCAGTCGTCGATTGTGGAAAAGGGAGTGTCGCGGCGGGTGCTGGGCGCTTCGCGGTGGGACGTGATTGTCGGCTGCATTTTCACGGACGTGGTGGCGTGGTTCATTATCGTCACCTGCGCGGCGACACTTTATATCCATGGATACCGTGACATTAAGTATGCCGCCGATGCTGCCCAAGCGCTCAAGCCTTTGGCGGGGCAGTATGCATATATTTTGTTTGCCGTGGGATTGTTCAACGCGTCGCTGTTCGCGGCTTCCATTCTGCCGCTTTCGACCGCATATACGGTGTGCGAAGGGTTGGGGTTTGAGTCGGGGGTGGATAAGAGATTTGGCGAGGCTCGATTCTTCTACTGGCTCTACACGCTGCTGATCGTGGCAGGCGGGGCGGTTTTGCTGATTCCGGGACTGCCCCTGGTCAAGATTGCGGTGTTGTCGCAGGTGGTGAACGGGGTAGTGCTTCCGTTCGTGCTGATTTTCATGCTGTTGCTGATTAACAAGAAAGAGTTGATGGGCGACTACGTGAACACGCACACCTTCAATATTATTGCGTGGGTAACGACAGTCGTAATGATCGGATTGACCATTGCTTGGTTCTGGACGCTGCGGGGCGGGGGATAAGTATTGACTCACTAAATATTGAGGAAACCGGATCACAGAGTAAACCAGTTGTCGTGGGACCTGACCATCGAGCTTAGGTCACCCTGCAAAAGTTGAGTGCTCGAAGACTTCGCCAGCGTAATGAGGGTCACACCCGAAGCCGCGCTAACCCTTAGTGTTCAGGCTTCTCAAACATCTTCGGATCAATGGTCGGATTGACCTCGAGCGAAGTGTATTCGGCCGTGCTGGTTTCCTCACCGTTCTGCTTGCTGTGGCGGAGAGTAGGAATATTCAGGCCGCCAATGCTTTTCCAATTCTCAAAATCAGTCTCGCCCGGCGCCGGTCCGCCCTGGCCGAGGGTTGTGTAGATTTGTTTGAGAATACGGCCGGTCTGTGGATCGACCCACCAGCGCAGGGTAACACCCTCGGAGTTGATATCCACGACGCGAGCATCGGTGTCGCCCACTTTCTCGCTTTCGCCGGATCGGAAAAACATGTTGGGATCTTTCCAGTGCGAGGCAATAAAAATGGGATCGCGCTTGATCTGGGCCAGCGTCTCCTCTTTTTGTGACCCGGGCATATCGTGCACACCCTGGCCGGGAGCGGCCATGAAGGCTATGTCGGGCGTCACTACGACCTGCATCGTCATACCGGAAGGGTGCATTTCCACGTGCAGATGGTCGGGGAAGACGATCGTGGTTTCCATGGGTATAGAAATTTCGCCCTGCGGCGTCTTCTGCATGACGTTTATTTGTTCCCTCAGCGCCTTGACGTCGGCCAGCTTGCCTTCACCGCCAAGGGCGGCTACGACTTTCGCGGCCAACACTTTGCCTTCCTCATTCGATTCTGTGACCTTGGCACTCTCGGCTTCTTTAACACCGGGCGGAGGGGGAATGGCAATGTCGATGTCATGCACGGCGCCGAGGGTCGAGAGCGGCTTGTCAAATTCTTTTGTGTTGCCGACGACAAGCACGGCGAGCTGATCGCGATGCACATATTTCGCCGCGACCCGGTTCACATCCGCGGCAGTAACCTTCTGAATCTCCGCCTGGTATTTGTCGAGCCAATCCGCAGGATAGCCGTAGAACTCGTAGGTCATGCGCTCGGCGAGAACCTTGTCGGGCGAATCCAGGCGAAAGATAAATGCGTTCAGAATCGCTTCTTTGGCGTGCCTGATCTCCTCTTCGGTGATCGGTTGACTGGCTAAGTGGTCGATATCTTGGTCGAGCGCTTCGATGGATTCAATCGTGCTCTGGCTCTTGGTGCCGATCACGAAACGCTCGATGCCGGGATGCCCGAAATTCGCGCCAATGCCGCCGCCAACTTCATAAGCCAGGCCGCGCTTGGTGCGAATATCGTTGAACAGGCGCGAGGAGAATCCTCCGCCAAAAGCTTCGTTGAACACGGAAATCGCGTAGTAGTCGGGATTGTTGCGCGTAACCCCCAGCGTCACCATGAAAATATTGCTCTGGTTTACGTCGGTCTTGTCGACGAGATAATAGCCGGGGTTGGCCGGGTCATATTTCAGCACCTCTTTGGGCAGCTCAGGGCCTTTGGGCCATGACTCAAATGCAGCGCGTAGCTTGGCTTCCATCTGCGCCGAATCGAAGTCGCCGCTGATGCCCAAAATGATGTTGTTGGGCTGAACGTATTTGTCGTGCCAGTCGATTAAGTCCTGGCGGGTGATGGCGGCAATAGTGGAGTATTCAGGTTCACGCGCATAAGGATTGTTGGGCCCATAGGCAAGCTTGGTGGACTCGCGCTCGGCGATTTCTCCGATTTCGTCGTTGCGTCGTGAGATGGCGTCGTCGGCCTGCTTCTGCGCGAGGTCGAGTTTGTCGGCGCGAAACTCCGGATTACGGATCAGGTCGACAAAAATCTTAAAGACGCCGTCAAAGTCGCCTTTCAGGCAATTCATGCTGATGCTGGTGGAATCGGGACCGCCGCCGGTTTCGACCTTGGCTGCCCGTATTTCGAGAAAGTCATCGAGCTGATCGCCGGTTTGATCTTTCGTCCCGCCGGTGCGCCAAACTTGGCCATAGATGTGGGCGAGGCCAGTTTTGTCAGCGGGCTCGTTGCGCGACCCGCTGCGGATGCGCGCCGAAGCGTCAATCAATGGCAGCTCGTGATCCTCTTGCAAGAAGATCACCATGCCGTTCGAAAGCTCGATGCGCTTCGGTTGCTCGGGCTTGAAAGCAGGAAGCGGAGGAATGGGGATCTGCTGCCAGGTTGCTTGCGCCGCAGTTTTGCGTGCTGGTGTAAGCAGCGAGGCAGCAGCAAGAACCATGGGTAGAAGGCGATGGATTTTCATCGCGCACCTCCGCCCTGAGCAGACGTGTCCTGTGGAGGCGGAGAATCGTCTTTCGGTTGCAGGCCGCCGTGCTGTCCCTTGCCTGCGGCGGTTTCGATTACGCCGACGGTGCGGTTGGTATCGTTGAAAGTTTCATTGGCCACGCGGCGAATATCGGCCTCGCTTACCTTATCGATGCGATCGACGGAGTAGAACAACTCGCGCCAGTCGCCGTAACGAGTCTGGTAAATCGCTAATTGGGTTGCCAGGCCTTCATTGTCGTTCAGGCCGCGAATCAAGTTGGCCTTGGAGCGAGTCTTGATCATCTTCAGTTCTTCGTCGCTGATGTCTTCTTTTTTGAGGCGCTCGATTTCGGCGTGGATTGCGTCGCCAACTTCCTGTGTGTTGTGTCCCGGCAGGGGCACGGCATAAAAGGCGAACAGGTGCGGATATTTGGTGCCGGGCAGCCCGGTAAATCCGGCGGCGAAGGCGGCGATCTTTTTGTCGCGCACCAGTGCGCGATAAAGACGCGACGTGCGGCCTTCCGACATTAAATCGGTGATGGCATCGTAAACCGCGTCGTCTTTGCTGCGGTAATCGGGGCGATGGTAGCCCTCAAGATAAAGCGGCTGGGCTTGTTCTTCCAGCACAACTTTACGCTGCGAGTTCTGCGGAGGCTCGACCGTGGTGGTCTCATCCGGCTTGTGGCTGGCGGGCAAGCGGCCGAAATATTTTTCCAGGATCGGCATGGCCTGCGCGGCCTTTATGTCGCCGGCCACAGCGACCACCATGTTGGCAGCGACGTAATATCTATCGAAAAAATGCTTCGCGTCAGTGGCGGAAAAGGAATTCAAATCCGACATCCAGCCGCCGGTCGGCCGGTGGTACGGATGGGCCTCGAATGCTTCCGCATTGAACTGCTCGAGCAGTCGTCCGGTAGGATTGCTGTCGGTCCGCAGGCGACGTTCTTCGATTACGACGTTGCGTTCCTTGTAGAATTCGCGCATCACGGGATGAAGAAAGCGCTCGGATTCCAGATAAGCCCACAGCTCCAGCCGGTTCGAGGGCAGGGAATAGTGATAGGCAGTTTCGTCGTAGTCGGTGAAGGCGTTCAGATCCTGGCCACCATTCTGTTCGATGATCTTGCCAAACTGATTAGGAACGACGTATTTGTCAGCTGTGGCCATGGCATCTTTCCAGGCCTTTTCGAGTTGCTTCAGCTTCGCCTCGTCGCGGCCAACGGTTTTGTCGCGCTCGGCAATGTAAGCGGCGTAACTCGCTTCAACTGTTTCGAGCGCCGGTTTCTCGGCAGCGTAGTTTGTGGTTCCAATCTTGTCCGTGCCTTTGAACGCCATATGCTCGAACATGTGAGCGAGACCGGTTTTGTTCATGGGATCCTGCGCCGACCCTGCATCGACCATGGTGAAGAACGAAAACACCGGCGCCTCCGGCCGCTCGCAGATGATGATCGTCAGCCCATTCGACAGTTTCTTGACGGTGACCCGTTTCTCGAAAGAGGCAACGTCCTGGGCTGCAGCGAGGGCCGTCAGCAGCAGTATTAGGACGAGAAACCCGTGCCTGCGGACTTTCATGGGACCTCCAAAACGGTAAAGCGGATATGTTGCGGTCGTGAAGAATGCCTTGTTTTCGACGTGACGGGCAGAAAGTCTGACGTTACGTGGCCGCAAGCAAGCTTGTCAAACGGCCTGAAAACCGGGTAGTGGCTCAATTTGAAAGTAAGCCCACAAGTTCGTCAATCTCCCAGGCGTGACCTGAGATCCCCGCTTCTATCGCGGGCGTTACGCGTAAGGTTTGATGCACCCGGCAGAAATTGTAATAGGCGAACCACAGAGCAACGGCAGCGGCATGATTTTCGACCTTCTTGGAGAAGGCATTAGTGAGGCGCGTAAAGCGGCGAATGCTCATCCTCATGGAAAATTCAAATTGAGCCACTACCGAAAACCGTAGGGATTGACCCCTATTTTGTCCCAGACGCGACTTCAGGCACAATGCCTGCTAGAGGACGAGAACCATGGATTCGACCGTTGAAGTTCAAGGTAAACACCTCAAGCTATCGAATCTTGAAAAGGTTCTCTATCCCGCCACAGGATTCACCAAGCAACAGGTCATCGATTATTACGTCCGCGTCGCACCCGCGATGATTCCGCATCTGGCGGGGCGCGCGCTAACGCGGAAGCGATACCCCAATGGCGTAGATGCCGAATTCTTCTACGAAAAAAACGCGCCCCAGCACCGGCCTGATTGGGTGAAGACCGCTCCCATTTGGAGTGAGGGAAACCACCGCACGGTGCACTACATTCTCGCGAACGACCTGCCGACGCTTG
>JASIKQ010000058.1 GCA_030049565.1 Candidatus Sulfotelmatobacter sp. | reverse complement strand
AAGCCGGCGAGCGCATCGAGCGGCCAATCGAGAAGCTCATGGCCGAGCGCCAGCAGCTCATCAACGATTACCGCGATCTACTCAATACCGATGAAGAGCGAGCCGCCTATGATCAGATGATTCAGCTTGCGCATCGCGTGTTCCCCTATGTTGAAGGGCACAAATTTTATTGTGAGCATTGGTACACCAATCTGTTCTTTAACAAGATTCGGGAATTTGGCGCGCTATTGGCGGAGCATGGATTTTTCCCCGATGCCGAGGACGTCTTTCACCTGACTCACTACGAAGTGGAGGCGGCGATCATCGATCTTATGACATCCTGGTCGAACGGATCACCGCCACGTGGTCCGGCCCGCTGGACGCCGATTGTGAAGGAGCGTAAGGCGGCGATAGCCGAATGGGCCCGGCACGAAACTCCGCCGGCTTTGGGACCGGTGCCGGACATCATCGATGACCCCGCGATCGTCATGCTGTGGGGCATTACGCGCGAAAACCTGGATTCATGGCTGGCTGCCGGGGAGAAGCCGGATTCCAAGCAGATCAAGGGATTCGCCGCTTCCAGCGGTGTGGTCGAGGGCATCGCCCGCGTGGTGCTGACCGTGGACGAGATCGAGCGCCTGCGCCGCGGCGACATTCTGGTTTGCCACGTTACGAACCCGAGCTGGGCGCCGGTTTTTCAGAAGATTGCGGCGGCCGTCTCCGATATCGGCGGGTCGATGAGCCACGCGGCCATCGTTGCACGCGAATACGGCTTGCCGGCAGTAGTGGGAACTGGCGCAGCTACGCAGAGGATCAAAGACGGCCAGCGCATTCGCGTAGATGGCGGCAGAGGCGTGGTGACGATTCTGCCGTGACGTTCGCTGTGGCCTTTGTGGTTTGGTTTTACCACAGAGGACACAGAGTCACACAGAGTAGCTAAGACGCATTCGGAGGCACACTATGACTACATCGTCCATTACCAGAATGACCGCTCCGCCATCCACGGCTTACAAGATCGTGGATATACCCGAGGCCTATGCGGACGTAATCAAGCGGCACGGCATTCCGGGCACGTTTGTCGGCTCTTCAGAACAAGAGAGCTCCTGGGTGCCGTTCGGCCCCAATGCGGCGATCCGCCATCTTCTTTTCGATACTCGCCATAACATTTTCAGCAACATTCTGTGGATAAAATCTGCCGGGGTCATTGGGACACACAAGCACCGCGGAACAGTCGTCATGGTCTGCCTCGAGGGCAGCGCCCGCTACCTCGAATACGATTGGGTAGCCGGCCCGGGCGACTTCATCTATGAAACACCGGGTCTGGTTCATACTTTGGTGAGCGATAACCCTACCGGCGTGAAATTGTTTGGCTGGCTTCAGGGACCGCTCGAGTTTTACGACGACAATGGCAATTTCGTCGAAACAGTCGATGTCTGGTGGTTTATCAATCACTACGAGAGCTATTGCCGCGAACACGGTATTCCGATTAACAAACAGCTCTACATTTGACCTGCTGCAGTTGAAAATAGGTTGTTCTCGACAGCAGGTTTCAGATTCAGGTTGCAAAGTTCAAGGTTCCAAAGTTTCAAAGAAAAAGCTGGGAAACTTCGAGATCGTGAAAACTGGAACCTTGAAAACTCTGAAACTTTGAAACCTGTCTTATTGCACATGCATTCCACCGCTAACATAAGTCGGTTCGGAGACATCACGCTTGCTGATCGCACCATGGTTGGAGGCAAAGGCGGGTCGTTGGGCGAACTGACGCGAACAGGTATTGCCGTACCACCCGGATTTGTCATAACCACCCGCGGGTTCGAACTGGTTTTGGCCGAACTCGAAAAGGAAAGTCCGATTCGCTCACGCGTGGAGGCACTGACGCTACATGACCTGAAAGGGATTCGGCTCCTTTCCGAAGAACTCCGCGTGCGCATCAAGGGCACGCCGTTGCCGCCGGACGTTTGCGCGGACATCGTGGCGGTGCATGCGGAGCTTTGCGGGCCGGACCTCCAGTCTCCAGTGGCCGTGCGCTCTTCGGCGACTGCGGAGGATTCAGAAGAGGCCAGCTTTGCCGGACTACAGGACACATATCTCTGGGTAAAAGGCTCCGAAGCTGTTCTGGAATACGTGCGCTCGTGTTGGGCCAGCCTCTACTCCGTTCCTTCGATTTCTTATCGCCTAAAAGACCGTATCCGCGAAAATGGAATCGCAATTGCCGTCGTCGTGCAGAAGATGGTAGACGCGCGCTCAGCCGGAGTGATGTTCACGCGCAGCCCGCTGACCGGAGACCGTTCTGTCATCACCATCGAATCAACCTGGGGTCTGGGCTCCGCCGTAGTAGCCGGCGAAGTCACACCGGATCGTTTCGCGATCGGCAAAATTACCGGCCAAATCTCAGTGCGTGAAATTTCCGACAAGCGTGTACAACACCTGCCCGAGGAGAACGGCGGGATCAAGCACATAGAAACGCCGGAGGAGCTTCGCCGCACTCCCTCAATCAGCGATGATGAGATCAAATCTCTGGCGGAAATCGGCCGGAAAGTCGAACGTCATTACGGCAGGCCGCAGGACATCGAGTGGGCGATTGATCTTCAGGGCAAGATTTTTTTGTTGCAGAGCCGGCCCGAAACCGTTTGGTCGGGCAAAGAAAAAGCTCCGATTGCGAGGCCAGCGCAGAACCCCCTTGAGCATGTGATGAATATTTTCGGAGGCCGCCGTTGACGCTCACGGCCAAGGACGTGGCCGAGATTATGCGCATCCTCGAGCAATCGAGCTTCGATGAATTGACCCTCGAAATGGATGGTGTCAAGTTAAGCCTCCAGCGCGGGCCTGCGTTGCCGCAAGTTTCCGATTCGCCGCCCATAGTTTCCCCGCCGCCGAATTCACCGCTGCAGCCGCGGGTCAAGCCGCCATCCGAGCCAGGTCTTGTGGAAATCACCGCTCCTCTGCTGGGAATTTTCTACGTCGCGCCCAAGCCGGGTGAGCCGCCGTTCGT
>JASIKQ010000582.1 GCA_030049565.1 Candidatus Sulfotelmatobacter sp. | reverse complement strand
GCCGGGAATCGCCTCACTGTCGATATTGGCGGTTCCCGCATTCTTGTCGATGGAAACAACCTTGCCCCTAAGCGCATAGCGCTTGGCATTGCTCGCGCCGCGGTTGCAAGCCAAACCAAGCGCGAGCGAGAAAAGCAGCAGAAAGCTCAGCCATAGCGAATAGGTCTTGCGTAGCATATTCACTCTTCATTATCTCCGATAACCCGCCTCGATAAACGCCAGTTGATGGCTTGCTTCAGCCTGATCTCAGTAGTGGAAGCGATACCGAAACTCCGCGTAGATCTGCCGCGGATCGTTCCAGTGAAACCCACCAAAAGTCAGGCTGTTGTCCAGTTGCACGCGGCGGTTGGCCACATTGATCGCGTCCACAGAAATCGAATAATTCTCTGCGAAGCTTTTCCCGAGAGCCAGATCCACAGTGGTATGTCCCGGCAAATAAAGTCCCGGGTACTGCACGCCGGGCAGGCCATTGGTGAAGCCTGAGCCGTAATACACATTGGTTGAGGCGTAGGTGTGCCAGGGCAGATTCGAATTGAAGCCTACGTTGAAGGTATTTCTCTGATCGTGGTCGACGGGTGAAAGGCCGGGAGCAATGTCGAGACCACACGACGGTGTGACTGGCTGGGGACAGATCAAGCCTCCCGTGATCGGTGCCGTCGCCTCGGCGATCTGGTTGGCATAGGCAAGATGAAGCTGACCGCGGTGCCAGAGGCTTGGCGACCGTAGGGTAAGCTCCCAGCCGCGAATCAGAGCGCCATCCCACGTGATGGGCCAAAAGATATTCGACTCGCCAATGTTGTTATGATCCAGCCAATTTCTAGCCCGGGTTTCGTAGTTATCGGCGCTGAGCATCCAGCCCTGCAAGGGAACGGTGACGCCAAACTGCCACTCGATGTCGCGCTCGCCATGAAGGGCAGCGAAAGCGAATCCCTGGCCGGTCCCCAAACCTTGCAATGCGGTGGTGGGAGTCGAAAGCGGAGGTGCTTGGTAGTAGTATCCGTAAAAACCTCGGAACACCCAGTTCAGCCCCGGAACTCTTACCGCGGCGCCAACCCGAGGATCGGTCCGGTGCTCCGAGATGGGACCGTTGAATGTCGCTTCCCGAAGGCCGGCGATTAAGGTCAGCCACGGCGTTACCTTGAACTTGTCATTGACGAACACATCCGCAACCCCTCCATTTACGCCGATGGATGACGGGGAGACATTCGGAGTGCCATCCGTGTACTGGTTATAGAAGTAGTTGTACTGGTGTTGGCCGAATCCGTAGGCGCCGGCCTGCAGATCGTTTTTCCAGAAGTTGGCGCTTAAGTTTGTCTGCCCGCCCGCGTAGTTGGCCGTCTGAGTGACCGTCGAGATGACCGGAAAATCGTTTGGCCCGCCGTGATAATCGGCGCCGTTGTAGTGATAGAACGGAGACACTGTCAGCAGAGTATTGGCATTGAATGTGTGAACCCAGGAGAAAGCAACGTAGCCATCCGGCTCGGTTTCGCTATCGTGCAGGGCATAACTTGGATAGACGCTGTTTCCGATTGAGTTGGGATCGGGGTCGATGGGAATCTGGTAGTAATCCCGCCGCAAAGAAACGACCAGCCGCAGCTGATTTTTGGAATCGCGATTGAAGATGAATGAGCCGAAGCCACCATAACCATTCGCGGCATCGTTTACCACTTGCGGAATCGGAGTCTGTAATCCGTAGGTGCTGCGGTTTCCGTTCAGGCTGACGTAGTAGGCAGCCCGCTGGGAATGTCCCCCGCAACTGATCTGGTCGTCGGTCTGATAGAAATTTCCCGCCGTAATGACGAGATCACATTCCCGGTCGCGCTCAAAACCGGTTCGCGGCACTACGTTGAAAATTCCGTAGGTGCGGTCGCCATAATCGGCGTCGTAGCTCCCTCTCTGAACCTCGAGATAATCGATGTCTTTGGGATCAATCTGCGGTCCCAGATTGTTGGCGATGTTGGTATTGGGGATGGGGACGCCATCCACCAGCCATTCCACCTGATGGCCTCCGCGCATGTGCAACATATCGTGCGTCACATAGGCTGCCGGCACGTAATCGGTAATCATCTCCATACTGTTGGTGCGGTCGGCTCCAGGAGTTTGCTGGATCTCAATCCGATTTAGCATCGTCGTTGGCGTGACACTCTGGGTCGTCGCCTCTACGGGAATTTCAGAGACGGAAACGGTTTCTCTTGCGCCGGCGACCGGCAGTGCGAAGTGCAAGACCGGCCTGGTGTCGGAGCGGACAATCACGTTTTGCTGCGTCTGCTGGAAACCTTTGGCAGAGACTATGACCGTGTAATTCCCGATAGGCACCGAAGCAAATTCAAATTCGCCGTTATCGTTGGAGTCTTGCGACTGCGCCCAGTCGGAATTTTGAGCCTTCAGCATCACCATGGCGCCTTGGATCGGTCGGTGCTGCGGATCATGAACCACACCGCGAATCGATCCGAAGATGGAAGCGAATGCGGCGACGCTCAACCACAATACAGGCAAGGCGTAACGTATATGTCGCATGAATTTCCCCCCTTGACAGTTCGGGGGGCTACCCGCTCAGCGAACAATTCAGCCGGAACGGACGCGCCCGTTGGACGACGCGGGACAATTTCTGAATCAGGCGAAGAGAAATTGTGGTGGCGCGCGTGAGAGGGAAAGCGAGAATCGTTCTGCCGCCGGACGGCGGAATCGTAACTGGATGGAATAATTCTCGTTGCCGTCTGCAAGCGCGATGGTTGCGCCTGGCTGCGCACGCGCCGTTTGAGTTGCGGTCACGGCACGCGGACGATTCTGGCGGCAACAATCGCGGTTGGTGAGGATCAGGTGTTCAACGTCGAAATCGTGGCAATGGTGATGCGCTCCCTTGCGCAAGCAGCAGGCATGGGCCGGAGGCATAGCGACCGCCAGCGCAATGGGGGCAAGGTTCCCCAGCAGCGCAAAAATGAGCAGCAGCCTGGCGGTCAATCGATGCATGCTTTATGCGAATCGGAACCCGCGTGGATGAAGCATACAACGCCCATAA
>JASIKQ010000581.1 GCA_030049565.1 Candidatus Sulfotelmatobacter sp. | reverse complement strand
GCTTACGCGCTGCTGACCACCGATTCAAGAATACTGGACGCTGAACGCGCCCGCGCCCGGTTCATTCTGGTCGATGAATTTCAGGATGCCAACTTCGCGCAAGTGAAGATTCTGGCGGCGCTGGCGGGAGCTGAAGCCAACGTCTTCGGGGTCGGCGATCCGGATCAGTCGATCTATCGATTTCGCGGAGCATCTAGTGCAGCATTTCAGTTATTTCGCCGCCAGTTCCCCGAGAGCAAACTGGTGGTGCTCGGCAAGAACCGGCGCTCGACCACGCCGATTCTGCAATGCGCCTTCGCCCTCATCGACAAGAACCCTCCAGTGTTTGGAAGGAATGAGCGCGGCTCGGTCGCCTACCAACGCACTCCCCTGGAATCGGCGCGCGAAGAAAACGCCAGAAAAGCCGGAACGTCTTTGGCCTCTGTTCCCGTCGAGGCGGTTGCCTTCAGCGGCAAGGACGCGGAATCGCCCGACGTAGTGAGCATGATCGAGCAAACCAGGCGGCGGCTGCATTGTAAGTGGAAAGACTTCGCCATTCTTTATCGCTCGCATAACCATCGCGACGAGGTCGTGCAGCAACTGGCGGAGCGGCAGATTCCGTTCTCCATCGAAAATATGGACGTAAGCCAGTCACCCGAAGTGCGGGATCTTTTCGCTTGTGTCTCGGTGGTGGTCGATCTGACGTCCGATGCAAGCCTGTTTCGCGTGGCGGCGCTGCCGCAGTTTGATGTCGATCCCGAGCAATTGCGAGCCGCTCTGCGCGCAATCGCGCGCGAATCGAAAGATGGCAACATCGTGCCGCTCGCTACCGTGCTCGATACCATTCCAGGTGGCCGCGCCGTTTTGGAGTGTGCGCATCGGGCACGCGCCGAAATTCAGCCACGGAATACAACCGCACGCGCGGCCATGGAGCTGATCGCAAGACAGTTTCAGCTCGATCTCGATTCTTCTGCGCTCGAAGCAGTGCTGAACTTTGGGGCGGCCTGGCAGCACAAGCCCACAACTAAAAACAAGGATCTTCGTGAATGGGCCGAGTACCTGGAATATTTTCGCGAGGCCGGCGGAGTGATTCCGCTGCTTGCGAATGATGACGAAGACGCGGTACGGCTGATGACGGCACATGGCGCGAAAGGCCTGGAATTTCCGCATGTCTTTCTTCTGCGCGCGACCAGCGGATCCTTTCCCGTTGCTTATCGCGAAACGCTGGTTGAATTTCCGCGGGACTTGCTCGATGCCGACTCGGCTTCTGCCAACGACGACAAGACGCTTCACGAGCAGGAAGAGCGCCGGCTTTTTTATGTCGCGATGACGCGGGCGAAGGACTCGTTGCACATTTACGGTAAGCAGGGAATCGGACGCGATAAGACTCCGGCTGGCTTCATGCGAGAGCTGATCACGAACCGCACGCTGCAACCGTGGCTCAGATCGCGATCTGCGCTCCCTTTGCAGCCCGAGCTCCTAACAATTGCCGCCCTGGAAGATCCGGCGCAGATCACTGGATCGCACCTGCCCGCGTGGCTCCAACTGCCCGCGATTGACGCACTCGGCGTGCAATTAAGCGCGAGTGCCCTCGAAAGCTACCTGACTTGTCCGCTGCAATTCAAGTTTGAACGCGAGTGGAAGCTGGCGCGCGAGGTCAGTGCCGCGATGCAGTATGGCGCGGCCATGCACCGCGTGCTGCTTACCTACTACGATTCTGCGCGGCAGGGCCGCACGAAGAGTAACGACGAACTGCTGAGATTATTCGCGGAAGATCCAGGCATGACAGCAATCGACGATGATTACCAGCGCACCTTATATCTCAAGCAGGGCTTGGAGCAGTTGCGCGAGTTCCTTGCCGCGGCTCGCTCTGCTCCAGCGCCGGAAGTTCTGCACACCGAGGAATGGTTCGATTTTCAAATTGCAGGAACGAAAATTGCGGGACGCATCGACCGCATCGATCGCGCATCCGACGGCAGTGTGCGAATCATCGACTACAAAACCGGCAAAGCGCGATCGCAGGAGGACGCGGACGATAGTTTGCAGCTTTCCATCTACGCCATGGCCGCGCGCGAGAAGTGGGGATACCGCGTAGGCGAATTGGTCTTTCACAATCTCGAGGGCAACGTTCCGGTTTTTTCGCGGCGCGCTGAGTTTCAACTGGAAGAAGCGCGCGAGCAGGTGTTGAAGGTCGTGAACGGCATTGCTGCTGCGAACTTCAAAGCGATGCCCGGGTATCACTGCGGTTTCTGCGCGTTTAGAGAACTGTGTCCTGCGCAGGAGAAGTTACTTCCGAATATTTCCAAGGGGCGAGACCAAAATCGAATTAGACCGCTCGCGTAAGAGCTTTCCGCATTTGACGAAACCAAAAAATCAGGGGACGCTTGCAAGCGTCCCCTTTTGACTTCGTACTCCACTGTTAGTGCTTCTTTTTCTTCTTAGCCTTTTTCTTGGTTGCCATTGGTTTCTATTCTCCCTTCCATTGTTCATGGAAAAATCTGCAACGAATGTTTTGTTGCAACTACTTGATTGTATAGAGTCAATGCAAAATCAAGTCAAGAAAAAAATGCACGTGCGAAACTGGCGATCTTGTACCAAAGTCACCGCGACGAGAACAACGAAAAAGAAAAAGTCAAGTTCATTCGTCGCGCTGCGCGAAAAATGGCAGAAGCGAGTTGCCCAATCGCCAACCGCGACGTCGCAGTCATCTTCTGACGGACAGGCAGCCCTTTGCGCAAGACCATTCCCGGCATCCCCGTCATCAGCGATCATTTTCGGCGCTGCGGCATCTATAATTGCAGTTGCGAATCTTCGCGGGAGCATTGATCTATGGCGGCTTTCGATGATGTTGTCATTATTTCCGGATGTCGGACGGCAGTGGGAAAATTTCAAGGCGGTCTTGCCGATTTGACCGCGCCGCAACTGGGCGCGATCGTGGTGCGTGAGGCGGTGAAGCGCGCGGGCGTGAATCCCGAGCAGGTTGATGAGTGCATCATGGGAAACGTGGTCAGCGCCGGCCTGGGGCAAAATCCTGCGCGTCAGGCGGCGATCTTCGGCGGACTGTCTGCTGCGACAGGTGCCATGACAATCAACAAGGTCTGTGGTTCGGGATTGAAAGCGGTCGCTCTCGCGGCGCAGGCGATTCAAACCGGCAACAGTTCCATCGTGGTCGCGGGCGGCATGGAGTCGATGACCAACGCTCCTTATCTTCTACCGCAGGCGCGTAAGGGATATCGTCTGGG
>JASIKQ010000580.1 GCA_030049565.1 Candidatus Sulfotelmatobacter sp. | reverse complement strand
TTGCCGGGCGTGCCGGGATCGTTGGTGTAGTAGGGTGGCCCGCCCTGGGCCCGAGCAATTGCTGGCCAGAGGGCAAGCATGAATAATGCCGCGCTGAAGCCCAGCTTTGCGACATCGATAATTCCAATCGCCCAAGTGGCAACGTGGAATCTGCATTCGCAGGCGAAACATTGGAAGTCATGTCTGACGTTATTCCCCGGCATCGGCATTTTGAATAAACCCTTTAGGGGATAACTCGCGCATGCCATTGTCTGGGGTAGTCGAGAGGGTTTGTTTCACGGCGGGATGACGGCGAACACGTTTGTTTCTCGCCATTCGGAGATTCTAACTGTGCGTTACTGGTCTTGTGAACCTGGCGCTTGTCTTTTTCGTATCGAAAGCCAACGTAAAAGCTGTGGGCATTAACACAAAAAGTTTAGCCTCAGTGCAGCGCGACGATGGACCGTTGATGAGATCAGTAAACGCGCATTTGGCTGAATTCCTTCTCAAACTGAGCCTTTCATGTACTTGCTATTTGCGCGAGCTGGTACTACAGTTCCTGATGGACGCGGGATGCGCCCACCGTACCTGAGTTACCCCACCAAACGCGAGTCACCCATCTAGGCGGGCGCGAGCCATTCTCAATCAAATCCTCGAACTGAGAGAGCGATCTCGCATCCTGCTCCGCACAGCACGCCGATGCGAGGCGCGAACAAGCAGAGGCAATGTCCGTTGTATGCCGTTTTGCGTTTCGCACGACTCGCGTGGCGGAGTGAAATTCTTCTAAGGGGGAAGCAGTGTCATGCTGAAACGAAACCGACAGATGTTCATGAATTTCATCAAAGGCGTTCTATTTATGATTCTCATCGCGGCGATCGCGGTCCCGGCGGCTTCGGCTGCCACCTGCAGCAATGCCACTCTCAACGGCGTCTATGGAACTGTTGAGAGCGGTCTGAATGGGTCGTTGGAACCCTCCGCCAGCATCACTCAGCTCTCGCTAGACGGCGCGGGAAATATGACCGGAACGGTCACGAAAAGCAGTGACGGCACGATCATCACTTACACTTCGACCGGCACCTACCAGGTCAACTCTAACTGTACCGGCACCCTAACCGGGACCAACCAGGATGGCGTTGACGAACATGTCGACTTTTACCTCAACAGCAGCAATAAAGGAGGATTTTCGATTAAAACCGACGCCCCCCGCGTACAATCGGGCGTCTTTGCGGCACAGGGGACAGCGACTTGCACAGACAAGGCGGTCAAGAAAACCTACTCCATGGAATTGGCAGGGATCGACATCTCGGTGGGCCAAGTCGCGTTGGCTGGGCAGTTAAAACTGAATGGAACCGGCTCAATCAGCGGCACGGCGACGCTGAGCCTCTACGGAACTATCTACAACTCCCTGTCTGTGACCGGAACCTACACGATCAACTCGAACTGCACGGGCACAGCCCAGTTCACGCCGCAAGGGCTGTCGGCCATCAATCTGAGCCTGGTCGTCGTGGATGCGGACAAGGAAATGTTCGCCGTCGAGACCGACACGAATACGATCGTATCGGGAACGTTGCTAGAGTGAGTTACCAGGCGACGTTGCCGGGCAAGAAGGAGTGGATTGTCACTGACAGGAAGGGCAACGAGCGTCAGCCCGTTGCCCTAATGTCTGAATTTTTCTTGGCGTCGCGCAGATAATGCCTGCTCCGTCTAGTCGTCGTTGCTAGGCAATCTCACCACCTACGCTAATCGGCTCAGCGTCCCGGCCAATTTATGAAGCGGCTTCTAATGACGCCAGGCCGCGACCTGCGTCCGCAGTGGTTGCCGCAACAATTCTCCGGCGGCTTCGGCCTCGAGCGGCTGCGAAAACAGAAATCCCTGTCCCAGGTCGCACCCCAGTTCGCACAGCCGATCGCGTTGTTTGGCGTTTTCGATTCCCTCGGCGGTCACGGTCATATTTAGTTTGCGAGCCAGAAAGATGATCAATTCCACGACTTCCGCTGCGGCGCGGTCCGTGAACATTTCTCCTATCAGCGAACGGTCGATCTTCCAGCCATCAACTTGAAATTGGGGCAGCGTAATCAAGGACGAATTTCCCATCCCAAAATCGTCGAGGATTACCCCCACTCCAAGTTTTTTCAGATTCGCGATCACACGCGCCGTCTGCCGCGGGTCGCCCCCGGCAACTTTCTCGGCAATCTCGAAATGCAGGCAAGCAGGGTCAATCGTGTTCGACCTCAGCGCGGCTCCCACACCGTTCATGAAGTCGCCATCCGCCAACTGCCGCGCCGAAAGATTGACTGCGATGCACACATCGCTCCGATCATGCGCTGCGTTCCACTCGCACACCTGCCTGCACGCCTGCTCGATCGCCCACCGGCCAATGGAAACCAGAAGTCCACGGTCTTCCGCCGCCGCAATGAACTTGTAAGGCGAAATCAGGCCCTGCTCCGGATGCTGCCAGCGCAGTAGCGCCTCGAACGCCTCAACCCGCGCCGTCTTCAAATTGACGATCGCCTGGTAATGCAGACGGAATTGTTTTTTCTCCAGCGCGTGGCGCAGTTCCGCTTCCAGCTTCAGCTTGCCGATAGCACGCGTGTGCATGGCTTCATCGAATACTTCGCAGCGCGATCCGCCCAGCGCCTTGGCGCGGCGCATTGCCACCTCGGCTTCCTGAAGCAGTTCCTCCGCACGCTCGTGTGCAGGCGTGCTTAGCGCAATGCCGATGCTGGCCGAGGTGCGGAGCTCGCGTCCTTCTACCAGAAAAATCGCCGAGATGGCGGCTAGCATCCGCTGCCCCACTCGCATGGCGTCGCTGGGATCCTTCAGGTCTTCCAGCAGAATCGTGAATTCGTCTCCCCCCATTCGCGACAGAACCGCGTTGTGCGTACTCAGGTCCTTGCCCGTGCGCGACACCTGGTCTTCATCGCGCAAACAGGAGCCGATCCGGCGTCCCATCTCCGCGAGCACCTGGTCTCCCGCCGCCGGACCCATGGTGTCGTTGAATACCTTGAAACCGTCGAGATCGACAAACAGCAGCGCATATTGCCGCTCCGGGTTGCGCTGTTTGCGATTGAATAAATTTTGCAGACGCTCGAGAAAAAGCCTCCGGTTGGGCAGCCCGGTCAAGGTATCGTGGAAAGAATTGTGCTCGGCTCGCTCCTCGGCGTGCTTGCGCTCGGTAATGTCACGATTCACAATCACCAGCTTGGTGACTTCGCCCTTTTCATCGCGAATCGTTCCGGCAACCGATTCCAAAACCCGCCACGAGCCATCCCTGTGGCGAATGCGATATTCCAGCTTCTGGCCAACTCCAGTGGTCCGCGCCTGTTGGGCGGCTTCTAACACCTTGAAGCGGTCGTCGGGATGAATTTGCTCGAATGCCGAGGTTTCTCCAAGATCCGCCGCCGAGTATCCGAGGATCCGCTTATACGCCGGACTGTTATAAAGCCGTTTTCCTTTCACATCGACGAGCGCAATCATGTCAGCCGCGTTTTCGGTGACGATCTGAAACAGTTCTTCGCGCTTTTTCGACTCGCGGCCGATGCGAAAAATACGGAACTCCTGCCAACAAACCAAGATGGTCGACGTGGCGAGACTAATCCAACCCCATGGCGGCATACCAGTAAACATCGGCAATGGAGAGCGGAAACTTAGTCCCGTCGCGCCGCCAATCGGCGAAGACCGTCGGGACGGGCCGTTACTTCTCGCAGTCTTCGTGCGTATGGAGAACGCGCATAATATCTCTATGCCTCCGGAGAAAACCATCCGCCGCCTCAAGACCTATGCCGGGGCGCAAGGATACGTCTACCAGTACTATTTCGTCGGCCAGCGACCGGCGTTGGCCGAGGACCCGGAAGCTCCGGCAATAGAGTTCATCTTCGACGTCACCTCCGATCGCAAGCTCACCTACGCCATCAGCGTCTTTCTGCAAGAGAGAGCAATAACAAGTTGGGCGGCAGAGCACGGCCGCCCGCTTAGCGAGCAGGAGCAATACGCGGCAGCCAAACTACGCTTGTTTCGCGCTTTTGACGAATTGGAGGACGTAAAAGAACAAGGCCGCCGCCTCGCGATCGACCCCACCTTGCTGGCCGAGTCCCTCATGAGTATTGGCATCGAGTGAGAATGTGATCTCCGTCACAATCCCATGTGACGCCTGCCGTTTCTCCCCTGCGCTGATGCCGCGCAGAATATAATGCGTGGAAAGGAAGGGGGGTCGCGGGGTTCGAGAAAGCTGGCGACAAACGGCCTATCCGATTGTGTGGCCTTGCATTCAGCTCTGGGGACTCTGATCCTTACCTAAGCTATGTCCTTGCTCTGGTTGCGCTTCGCGCTAGCTTGCTACTTCATTGGGCTGGTCTACGCCTTCTTTGCGCTCACCCGCACCAGTGACCTTTTCAGCCGCATCGCGCTGCACGCCGCCAGCCTGGGTATGGTCTTCCATTTTGTCTCTCTGGTCGAGTTATTCCTGTCAGGGCACGTCGCTTGGACCTCCGTTCACAATGGCGAGTCGCTCCTGGCCTTCATCTCGATGACTTTCTTCATGGTCATCTATGCAATCTATAAGACGACTTCTCCGGGGGTGGTCGTCTTTCCATTCGTGTTCTTTTTGACCTTTATCGCCGCCGTCGACCAGCAGCCAGTATTGCTCACCGCTTTCGTGCAACACAAGGGATGGTTGATCGCCCACATCATCCTGATTTTCACTGGATACGCCGCCCTGGTCCTCAGCTTTGGCGCCAGCCTGCTTTACTTGCTTCAGGAGCGCCGGCTGAAATCGAAAAATCCCACCAGCCTGACTTCTTTTCTGCCCGCGCTCGAAACCATCGACCAGATCGGCTACCGATCGTTGTTGCTCGGCTTTCCTTTCATGACTCTGGGTCTGATTACCGGCTCGGTCGTTGCCATGACAACCTACGGCCGCGTGGACTTTGCCGACCCCAAGATTCTGCTCTCGATATTGATGTGGGTCGTGTACATGATCATGGTCTTCACCCGCTGGAACTCGGGCTGGCGCGGCCGCCGCGCCGCGGTTCTCGCAACCTGCGCGTTTGTGGCCGCAATCGTGGCCTGGGCGGCAAATTACTTCTCGGCGATTCACAGGTTCGCCTCATGAGATACCAACTCATCGGCGTGAATCACAAGAGCGCCCCGCTCGAAGTCCGCGAGCGCCTGGCGATTCCGGAGTCGAAGCTGCCGGATTGCTGCCGCGATCTCACCGCTCACCCCGGAATCGAAGAAGGCATGATCATCTCCACCTGCAATCGGGTGGAAATCATCACCCACACCACGAATGGCGCCGCTGATCTGCGCGGATTTTTGCACGATCATTTTCAGGTCAAGCCAGTCGATCTCGACCCGCACTTGTACGAATTCCGCGAAAAAGACGCTGTCCGTTACGTTTTCCGGGTCGCTTCCAGCCTCGATTCCATGGTCGTCGGCGAAGCCCAGATTCTCGGGCAAGTAAAGGAGGCGTATGCGACGGCGCGGGCGGTCGGTGCCGTTCGCGGGCAACTCGATCAACTCTTCACCCGGGCCTTCGCCGTCGCAAAACGCGTACGTACAGAAACCGCTGTGGGATCGTCATCAGTTTCCATCGCCTCGGTCGCGGTCGAGTTGGCCAAAAAGATTTTCGGTACATTGCAGGGCAAAAATGTCTTCATCGTGGGCGCCGGCAAGATGAGCGAGTTGGCGGCGAGGCACCTCATGGCCCACGGTTGTGCTTCCATCTTCGTCGCCAACCGCACCTACGAGCGCGCCATCGGACTCGCGCAGCGCTTCAACGGCCAGGCCATCAAGTTTGAGGATCTCTATAACTCCTGCGACCGCGCCGATATCGTCATAACTTCAACTGGCGCGCCGCATGCCATTTTCCGCCGCGAGCATGGCGAGCAGTTCCTCGCGCGCCGCAAGAACAAGCCCATGTTTTT
>JASIKQ010000579.1 GCA_030049565.1 Candidatus Sulfotelmatobacter sp. | reverse complement strand
GTGGTCACTCTAACATGGCCTCTTCGGCAACTCCGGGTGTACCCGAAAGAAGCGTCCGACCGACCTGCGCCGGGCGCGTCAATCCTTATTCACCGGTAGTGTGCGGGCTGTAGCTTCCGGCGCATCCATCGAAACGAAGCGCCCAAAGCCCCGCTTAGAGCGACCTGCTCTAAGTCTCAGCCACCTCACCTGGTCTTAGACTCCTACAACTACTGCCACATTCAGAACTTGTCATTCGACCACCTCCTTTCCGGTGTAAGGGCAGAATATTATGGGATGGGAGCGGGCGTCAACTTACTGATCAGCTTCGGTAGTGGTGCAGTTTGCCTGTCGTTCCGGACATTCTTTGTGCAGTGAGGAATCTGGACGAGCGCGCGTTGCGTCTTTGAGCCTGCCCTGAGCAAGCGAAGCGCGTCGAAGGGCGCTCTTTGCGCCGCAATGATCGCGCGTTTAGCTCGTCTCCCTATCAAACTGCACCACTACCCCCTACCAGGTGCTGATCTAATTCCGTGTTGCTGGCTCCGGCCACATTTAGATCAGTACCCACTACCACAGCTTCTTGACACTGTTTTCGTCGGTCGTTATTCTTAAGTTTTGCTCCTTGCGGCACTTGCGCCTACCTGGCGTGCTCCGCGGGCCTAAGGGCGAGGGACGGTGCGCGGAGGTTTCCGATGTTTTTCGAGATCAAAGACCTGGAACTTCATCCCATTGATTTTGCGGAGAAGTTCGATCCGGGCGTAATCGATCTAGGTTCGGAATACCGCCAGCGCACGCCGATTGAAAGTAGCGGACGGGCCGATCTGGTCGAAGAGCACCACGGTAAGAACAAGATAATTCAGGACATACGCGTAAAGGGGAATCTGGCGACCAGCTTGGAAATAAGCTGTGCACGCTGCCTCGAGCCGATTGTTCAAGACGTAAAGCGCGAGTTTGATTTGTTGTATCGTCCTTTGGGGGCCGACGCCGGTCGGGACGAGATGTCGGTGACGGATGCCGAGGCTGAGGTCAGTTATTACCAGGGCGACGGAATTGCACTCGAAGATGTGGTGCGGGAACAAGTGCTGCTGGCGGCGCCAGTCAAGGCTATTTGCCGGGATGATTGCAAGGGATTGTGTCCGCATTGTGGCAAGAACTTGAACCAAGAACAGTGCTCCTGTGAGGTGAGACCCGAGGAGCCGAGATGGGCGGCGCTGAAGGAGATTCGCGGGAAGATGGCGCAATGACGGGCGCCTGGGGAAAGCGATGAATGATTTCCCGGATTTTATGAGGCGCTCCGCTAATCGGATCGCGACGTCGAGTCAAGCCACTCCTGGACTCGAGGGCGTGCCGAAAGAGATATTCCAAGGAATTTGGAATGTTGAGAGATTGATTGCACGAGGCACCTGCCTCAACGAAAAGGAATTCATACATGCCAAATCCAAAACGAAGACATTCGCAGCAACGCACAGCAACCCGCAGAGCGCACGATGCGCTGAAGGCGCATTCGCTTTCAGAGTGCCCGAATTGCCATGAGCGAAAGATGCCACATCGCGCCTGCGTGAGGTGCGGCTACTACAAGGGCCGCGAAGTGGTCGCGGTCGAGGAAGCCAGCTAGTCCCCTGCCACCATGCCTAGCGTGATCGCGCTGGATGCGATGGGTTCGGACCGGGCGCCCAAGCCCGAAATCGAAGGGGCAATCCACGCCGCCCGCAGCTACGGCGTGCGCGTGCTGCTGGTCGGCCCGGAAAACAGCCTCAAAGCCGAGTTAGAACGCCACGCGTCGGCTTCGCGTCTGCCCATCGAAGTGGTACACGCCAGCGAAGTCATCACCATGGAAGATAAAGCTGTGCAGGCGGTGCGTGCCAAGCGCGATTCTTCCATGCGCGTAGGATTACGGCTGGTGCGCGAAGGACGGGCGGCTGGGTTTGTCACGGCCGGCAACACCGGTGCGGCGATGGCATCGGCCAAGATGGTGCTGGGAGCACTGGCGGGAGTGGACCGTCCGGCGCTGGCCGCGGTTTTGCCCACGGCTCTGGGGGCGGCGGCGATTTTACTGGATGTGGGCGCCAATGTGGATTGCAAGCCACATAATCTGGAGCAGTTCGCCGTGATGGGAGAGATTTATTTTCGCTCCATGTTTGGCCAGGCGACGTTTGGCCAGGCAGCTGGCCGCTGGTCGTCAGGAGCGAGGAGGCCGCGGGTGGGGCTGCTCTCGATCGGCGAGGAAGAAACCAAGGGCAACGAGCTGACGCGCGAATCGTTTCAGTTGTTGAAGCGGCTGCCACTGAATTTTGTTGGGAATGTTGAGGGACGCGACTTGTTCAACGGGCACGTGGATGTGATTGTCGCCGACGGTTTCGTGGGCAATGTTGCGCTGAAGAGTTCCGAGGGTGCGGCCAGGCTGATACGCACGGTTTTAAAGGAATCGCTGAAGGCAACGATTACCAGCCAGGTCGGTTACATGCTTTCGCGCAGCGCGTTTGCCGATTTCAAGAAGCGTGTCGATCACACTGAATATGGCGGTGCGCCCCTGCTGGGGGTGAAGGGCGTGTGCATCGTCACGCACGGTTCATCGAACGCAAACGCCATCAAGAATGCGGTGCGGGTGGCGGCAGAATTCGCGGGAAGGAAGATCAATCGGTCGATCGAGCAGGGATTAGCTGCGCTTCATCCGGCGGAAGCTGAAACCGTCCCCGCTAACTGACTTATTACCTGCCTAAAACGATGACGCAATTCACCAACGGACATCCCATCGCCTTCATCTTTCCCGGGCAAGGATCGCAGATTGCCGGCATGGGTAAAGATTTCGCCGAAAAATATCCCATCGCGCGGCAGACGTTTGCAGAAGCCGATGAAGCGCTCGGCTATAAGTTATCGCAGCTTTGTTTTGAAGGGCCAGAAGAGCAGTTGCGACTGACCGAAGTTACACAACCTGCGATACTGACCGCGTCTGTCGCGGCTTTGCGGGTTCTGCATGGGCGGATTCCGAAGCCCAGTTTTGTCGCGGGGCACAGCATGGGCGAGTATACGGCGCACGTGGCCGCGGGAACCATCAGTTTTGCCGATGCGGTGCGCGCGCTGCGCAACCGCGGCAAGTATATGCAGGAAGCGGTTCCGGTGGGCGTAGGAGCGATGGCCGCGATATTGGGCATGGATTTGGCGAAGGTGACCGCAATTTGCAACGATGCCGCCCAGGGCGAGGTGTGTTCTCCCGCAAACATCAATTCTCCGGAACAAATCGTGATTTCAGGCAACACTGCGGCAGTGGAACGCGGAGCGAAGCTTGCGGATGAGCGCGGAGCCAAACGCGCTAAGCTGCTGCCGGTGAGCGCGCCCTTCCACTGCGCGCTAATGAAGCCTGCGCAAGATCGGCTGGAAGCAGACCTGAAGGCGCTGAAGATGCAGAAGCCGGAGTGTCCGGTGGCGTGTAATTTGGACGCATCGCTGGTCTGCGATGAAGCACGGGCGCGTGAGACGCTGGTTGGCCAGGTTACTGGCTCGGTGAAGTGGGAGCAGAGCATGCGACTGTTGATCGCCGAGGGAGTACGAACTTTTCTGGAGATCGGTCCAGGAAAGGTTTTGACTGGGTTGATGCGGCAGATCGACCGGTCGGTAACTTGCCTGAATGTTGGGGATGAGGCGTCACTGGCGAAGACGGTGCAGCAGTTGGCAGGTTAGCGAGGACTGTGCTCCACGCCGGAACTCCTGGCCGGTTTTTTCCCAGGTGGATGATTAACGACAAGGGGCCATGCGGATATTTCGCATGGCCTCAACTTTTTCTGAACCTCCAGCGACCGTTACTAACCAATTGCGCTGCCCTCGGGGCTATCGATTCCCGACGCACAATATCTCGTGCGCTTGTGGAAAACCTGGACGACATTCTGTCAAACCATTTGTTTACAGGCGCATACAAGGATTTAAAAATAGCTTGCAATTTCTATACTGTTATAGTTAACTATAACAGTATATAGCAAGTCGGTCAGCTTGTACAGCCCATCGCAAACAGGAGGCAAGTATGAAATCAGCACGTTTTATCGTAGCAGTGCTTGCGGCAGCTCTCTCGACTGTGGCTTTCGCACAGTCTAATACGCCACAATCTGTCGCCGTGGCCTCGTCCGAGGCGCAAAACTCCTTCGACAAGTTGAAAGCTCTCGCGGGCTCGTGGGAGGGGACGTTCGAGGGTGTTCCGCTGCACGTCACGCTTCGGGTGACCTCAATGGGCAACACACTTATGCATGAAATGAAGGGCGGGGGTCCCGAGGATCCAATCACCATGTTTAATCTCGACGGCGATCAGCTGGTGTTGACTCATTATTG
>JASIKQ010000578.1 GCA_030049565.1 Candidatus Sulfotelmatobacter sp. | reverse complement strand
GTCGTGCCGGTCATTTCGCCATTGCCGTTGAGCGTGAACCAGCCGGCGAAGACGGCGTCGGCGGAGGTTTTGCCGCGAGGAAAAATCGCAGTGACGCCGGTGCGGACAGGCCCTTTACCAACGACCAACTTGCCTTCGCCAGAGATGAGCGTAGTGTGGCCGACCTCGACGCCTCCGACATCAGTGATGGCGTTGTTGGGGCCGGGATTGCCATCGAAGGGCACGCCGAGATCACGGGCGCGGGGTTTCTGAGCTTGCGCCGCTACCGCCAGCAATAAGCTGAGCGCGGCGAACCGAGAGGCGCTCGCCAGAGATAGAGGCGTCAGCTTTTGGGCTTGGGGCGAAGCCTGCCCCTTCAACAAGCTCAGGGCAAGCTCTGAGCGAAGCCGAAGGGACTGACGCGTGGCGGCAATTTGCGTAACAACGCTTCCGGGCATAAAGTTCTCCAATGAAATGAAGAAGTATAATCGCTCGGTGGGCGGAATTTGCGAGAGAAAGTGGTGAGGAGATCATGGACGGCTGGAAGAAGGCTGCATTTGCGGGTTCGATTGGCGTGGCAACGATTTTATTTTTGAAGCGGAGGCACGCGGCAGGCGTGCTGGCGACGGGGGTGGGGTTGGCGGTGCTGGCGTCGGAGTATCCGGAGAAATTCGAGCAGGTGCGGCGGTCGTTGCCGGAGTACTTTGATCGCGGCATGCAGGTGATGGAGATGGCGGCGCGCGCGGGCAAGCGTATCACTGCCGCGGCCGGCCAGTCGGCGGTTGAGGCGTGGGATGAGATTGGGAGGTAAGCGCGGGTTAGCGCCGTGGCCAAACAGTCATTACTCAGAATGCCTGTGCTGCATTCAGCCGCAGGCGAGAGCGTGGATTGAGGTGATGTAAAAGCCCCGCTTCTCGCAAAGAGCGCGAGAAATGGCGCAGCTGGCTGGGACGAATTTTTTCATTGTCTGATGGACGTACTATTCACGAAATAGTGGTAGCAGTTGCCCTCAACCTACGTCATCATGCGATGCTTAGAGGATAGTCGGCCGCTCGGGAGTCACCGCCAAGAGACCGGACTAGAGGTCAACCTCCAGCCCATCCTGCTTAAGCAGCGCTTATGGGGCGAGCCCCGCGTCACTCGATTCCCAATTGCTTTCTGGCTTCCGGGCTGAGGCGCTCGGGGGTCCAGGGCGGAGTCCATACGACATTCACACTTGCGTTGCGAATGCCGGGCAACTGCTCGAGCCGCGACTTGACCTGCGCGCTGATGTTGACGTGCTCAGGGCAGCCTTGCGCTGTGAGGGTCATGTCGATGGTTACGTCTTGCTTCGGTGGCTGAGCCGCCTCGCCGGAAGCGGGTACGAGCGCGATATTGTAGATCAGTCCGAGATCGACGATGTTCACGGGGATCTCGGGATCGTAGCAGCTTCGGAGCGCGCTCAGGACGTCTTGTTCGGTGAGAGCAGACATGTGTGCTGGTATTTTAACCCGCCAGTTTAACCCCAGTTTAACCGAAGATGAATGCAAGCGCAGAATGCTATGAACTGATTACTTTGGTTGCAACTGTTCTGCCAACTATTTGCGGCTGGGGTATTGCCAATACGCCGCAATTTCTCCTAGCATCACAGGTGAAAGCCGGCCTGCGGGGTTGGTGATGACGGGTAACCGATTTTTGAACCAATGCTGAATGAACGGGGGCTCGACTCGAACTAGGATCCGGTGTGCGATGCTCCGCCAAGCGGAGATGCCTAAAGGGTCTCGGCGGGTTCCCAACGTCTACCTGACGGTTCATTCTCGGCCCCGTCACACGGCACAGTGGGTCGGCTTGATTGATTTTTGATTGATGATTTATTGATTGTTGACTGAACCCCAACCAGGCCTGCATTCAATTTTTTCGATCAACCGTCGGCAAGCACTCAACGGTTGTTTTCCGTCTGATCCCTGCCCGTCGACTCCGTTCCTGCTAGACTGTACGTAGCAAATCGCGGTTCCACGCATCTAATTAAATTGTGCATCCTCAACTCTTGCATTTTGGGCGGTTTTTTCTGCCGACCTACGGCTTTCTGGTTTCCCTGGGCGTGCTGATCGGTCTGTGGGTCAGCGTGCGCAACTCCCAGCGACTAGGCATTGACGGCGAGAAGGCGTGGAACCTGGGCATTCTGGTCGTGCTGTGCGGCATCCTGGGTGCGAAGGTGCTCTATATCATCAACGACTGGAGCGTCTACGCGGCGCATCCCTCGGAAATCTTCAGCATCGATACGTTGCAGGCAGGCGGAGTTTTTTCCGGCGGATTGCTGGCGGCGTTTGTGGCCGCGTGGTGGTATGTGCGTCGGCATCGTATGCCGGCGCTCGGAACTTGCGACGCGTTTGCTCCGGGACTGGCTTTGGGCCATGCCATCGGCCGCCTGGGATGCTTTGCGGCCGGATGCTGCTATGGCAAGCCGACACATCATTGGTGGGGCGTGACGTTCACGAATCCGGTGGCGAACCAGATTGCCGGGACGCCGCTGAATGTGCCGCTGGAGCCGACGCAGTTGTTCGAATCAGCGGTCGAGGTGGCGAATTTCATCTTCCTGATGTGGCTGCTCAAGCGCCGCAAGTTCGATGGCCAAGTCTTCGGGGCGTTCATGTTCATCTATGGTGTGGCCCGATTCTTTCTGGAGTTTATCCGCGACGATCCTGGCCGGGGATCGGTGTTCGGCGGCGCCATGTCCGGGACGCAATTGATCGCGCTGGGGCTGGTCATTGCCGGTGGAATTATCTGGTGGCTGCGGCCAGGCGCGAAGAATGTTACCGCGCAGGCGGTGGGGGCGACGAGGTAGCTGCCTCGCATCTTCGAGCCGATTTTTTTCAGACTACTAAACCAAACAGTGTTCCCGTCTAATGCACAGGTTGCTCAGCATCTCGCTGGCTGGGCGCGGTTGTCTTGGGCTGCGGCTTACTCGGCGGCACGGGGAAGGGCGGCATTTCCTGTCGCGGAGAATTACTACCCGTCCGCGTGGTTGTCTCGGGTGCCGTCGGCGTCGTCTCTGGCGGCGCTAAGGGCGGAATTCCCTTGGCCCGCACAATCGCCCAATGCCACTCCTGATCGGGGAACAGGGCGAAGTTCAAAGCGGTGCGAAAAACTGCGGTGCTCGATGGCGCGGCCGATCCCTTAGCATGCAGCAGCAGTGTCACATCCGGCGGCTTTTGAGACTCGTCCGGCGTTGGTTGCGGGAAGCTGCCCGTTATCGCGGGAATGATGCGAGGCTGAAAAACGGGCGAAGCAGCATCTAGAGAGTTGTCGTGCCTTACAATCGTCAGCCCGATCACCACTTCGCGCACGTCCCAAGCCGATGCGTTGTGCATGGAAACTTGCAGCGAGTCCCCATCGATCGCCGCCGGCCCATCCAGCTTGGCCAACTCGCTGCGCGGCAAATCCTCCAGCAGGAACGAATCCGGTTCGCTCGAAGCGTTCTTTCCAGTAAACGCCAGGCTGCAGGTGACGTCGGGCGAGGAAATCTGGAAGCTCTTCGCGACCGGAGTGAGTGAGAAGATGGAAGAGGAAGACAAACCGTTCATCCGCTGGGTTTCGGCCTCGTCCATCACCGTCGAAAGGTTGTCATTATCGATAACGGTCTCAGTCACCAGCGGCTTTCTGCGAAGACTGCGGGCGAGATCGCCCAAAGAAGGCTCGCTCTGATCTTCATTCCGATCCTGAGCCTGAAGGCTCGCGAGCGGGGCAAAGAAAATCCCTAATAAAATCAGCAGCGCTGTGACGAGGCGATTTGAAGCGAACGCTTGCATGGGGGATTTTGCCGTGGCAATCTCCCAAAAATTGTAAGGCGAACGGGTAACTGCGAAGAGATAACTCAAGTAACTCTTACTGGCCAGGAAATTCCGGAAGGGACACCGGGCGCGCGCCAACGAAATGGAAGCGCAACGGGGCGCGCGCCCAAGCTACTCGACGTACTCGACTTCTTAAAGCAGGCCCGACGAACGCAATCTCGAAACCGGATCGGCTACTGGCTGCCGCTTGAAGATCCAGCGGGCCACCGCAAAGCCCAGAGCCGCATAGCACAGATGCATGAACCTCATACACACCCCCAACATCCGATTCGGTCATCACCTCAGGGGAGGATCAGCATCCTTACTTATCGGCAACATAGCAGCGGAAAAGGTGTGGTACAAGGCTCGTTCGTGCCATTGCGCTGGCACGGAGGTAATAGGTCGGGGGCTTTGCACATTAACCCACCTCTGCACATAAAGTCCTATTCCTGCACAAAAACCCGCCTATCAAGCCTTCAGCCTGCCGACTTGCAATTCTACTATTCTGTGTTATAGTTGTTCTACTGGAGATGGAACTCCCACCATCTCTGGTCGATTTCCAAGATTCATCTACGCTTCGCGTATGTAATGACCGAAAATCAAGGGGACAACAGTTATGGCGTTTGAAGTCT
>JASIKQ010000577.1 GCA_030049565.1 Candidatus Sulfotelmatobacter sp. | reverse complement strand
CTCAAGCGCGCAATGCTTTGCAATGGGCGCGGTATCTCGCGGACGCATTCGGGGCAAACCTGATTCTGCTACATGTGATCGACATCTTTAGCTTGGCGGAGATAGGTTGTGTGATGGAGGGTGGTACTGATCCGCTTCATCTATTGCGCGACCAAGCTCACAAGTGCATGGGCGAGCTGAAGGCACTGATACCGTCTGCTGAGACTGTGGTACGTGAAGCGTCACCACGTCCTGTGATTGTGGAGACTGCGCTGGAACTGAACTGCCAGATGATCGTAATGGGAACTCACGGCCGCTCGGGACTGGCGCATCTGCTCTTGGGCAGCGTTGCCGAGTACGTCGTGAGGAACAGCAAGGTGCCTGTGCTCACCGTCCGTGCGGATTGATTGTCTGCATCACTCTGGTAATCTACTGGAAGACACAGGATTGTAGGGCAGCCAAGAGGCTATCGCCACCTGAAATCTGATCGCTGGGCGTATACTTCCGCACGCGGTATGGATCTAACAGGAAAAACCTTCTATCTGGCGGTGCGTTGCGAGAGAAACAACGACCACATCATTCCCCTGAAGGTGATTGACTTCGAAAAGGACGGCACTGCTGAGGTGTGGAGCGATTTCTCATTTGACGCAACTTGTGACATCTGCAAAAGTTCTCAACGGTCTCACGGATATCAGGTCATAGTGTGGCTGGGTCCACAGCCTAGCAAAAGTTTCCACACGAATCCATCCTTCCAACGCTAATATCCTCATCATGTGTAAATGCCATGTCGCGCACCGCGCATAGAAGGCACTTGAATTGCTCATCATTAACTCTCGAGCGGTCGGCAACCCTTACCTTAACGGATTATGGAAGGGTTGCCCGTCATCCGGGAGTCGTCGAAGGAATCTTCTATCTTTGAGCATCGCTTTCCAGACGCCAGGGGATCGCTGACACTTGTCGTTACTGACACGTCTCGGCATTGAAATCGTCCTTACCTTTTCAGCCTTGCCGGCCAGTTCGTTACCAGCACCGCCCGCGATGGGCCGGCTCGTTCGTCAATTACCTTGAGCAGGAAGCGGCGGCCGTCCGGCGTCGCATCGAAAGGTTGATCATAAAAGCCCATGGATGGCAATCCCGCAACCGTAAAGAGCAGTTCCGGTCTGCCGGGTTCGATTGCGTCGTTTGTAACTTTTATCGGGAGCGCAAATACCCCGCCCGCTTCCGTAGCGAAGAATATGGTTTTTCCGTCTGCTGCCCAACGGTTCCAATACCCGCCTGCGCTCGTGAGCTGCTGCTTGCCGCCTTGCAATATCGAGGTCGCGTAAAGCTCGTTCCGCCCGGTCTCAGCCGTTACGTAGACGATCCACTTGCCATCGTGAGAGAAGCGGGCGTAATAGGTGGCGATTGGTTCGTCAGTTAATGGCCGCGGCTTGGCATCCGGCACCAAGGGCACGACCAAAGTCGTGAGTGGAATCTTTCCATAGCCCTGCTCGACCAGTATGTAGCGGCCGTCCGGCGACACGTCTGAGATGTGAACGGGAGTGTCGCTCTCATACACCGTGCTTTCCTGCCCAGCACCCTCGACTGGCTTGCGTACAATGCGGCTGGTCTTCCCAAGAGTGGAGTAGTAAAGGTACTTGCCGTCCGCGGACCAGGCCATGCCATCGGAAGCGTATCCAAAGGTAAACCGAACTCGAGTTCCCTGATCTGGGTTGAGCAGCCAGATATCGTGAGACGCGCCGATACCCAAGGCTGCCGCCTTGCCGCCGTCCGGCGAAATGCGTATATCGGCATAAGCGCTGCCATCACTCACCGGGACTGACTTTCCGTCCTTGCTGAATAAAAGTAGCTTTTCGCTGCCGGGGCCTAGGCTGGCCTGATAGATGAGCGTCCCATTCTCATTTGCGTCGAATGCCGCTCTCCACGTCGAGCGGTGGTACCCCACGTCCGCCGCCACAGCCGCTGTGTCGCCGCTCACCTTCCCCGTCGCCGAATCGAACGCCTGCGCCAGCAAGGAGCCACCCTGCTCCCACAGTAGATGCCCGCGTGCATAAACTGCGTTCGATTCCGCCGGCACAACAAAGTGGTTCTCCTTTCCGTCCAGCGAGGCGAAATAGATACCGTTACGGTTGCTTGGCTCCGGGTTCGAGTGATTCGTGGCTAAATACAGGAAGTGCTTGCCATCGGGCAGGAGGAGGGCCCAGCGATTCGTTGTGTGATCGCTCGCAGCCGTCGTTACCGGGACGGGAGTGGAACCGGAGTTTGGAGACACTCGAAATACTCCGCCGACCACATCCGGCGTGAACAAAATCGCGTTCTGTCCCCAACTTCCACCCCGGGGACGCTCGGCCTTGCAGATGTCGAGCATCGGACCGCCGTTCAGGGAAATGCGCCGCAACCTGCCTCCGCTAAAAAATGCAAGCGCGTCGCTGTCGGGCGACCAGAACGGATACGTCGCGTTTTCTGTGCCTGATACCGGCTTGGCATCTTTGTCGTCGAGCGCACGGACGTAAATGCGGTCACTCCCTTGGTCCTCGCGCGCGACGAAAGCGATTTTCTTGCCGTTAGGCGAAATCACTATCGGTCCGGATGCGTCGTCGACCGTCAGGGTGAAGCTGCTCTTGTCCGGCGGGAGGATGTAGGCCTCGACGGACATCGGAGCAGGCCCACGGCGCAGAACGAGTGCCGTAATCACAGCGGCCAAGAGCACGACAAAAGCGGTGAAGAGCCACCACGCGCGAGTCAGGGGTTTCGCGCTCTTTTCTGTTTGCCCCGATGCCGCTTGCGTCCCGCTTTCGCGTAGCCACATCAACTGCAGCTTCAAATCGTGCGCACATTGGAAGCGCGCCTGCGCGTCTTTGCTTAGGCAAGTACTGACCAGACGCTCGAATTCCGCGGTCACTTTCGGCTGCAGCGAGCGTAGCGCAGGTGGATGATCTTCCAGGATGGCGGAGGCGATCTTGATCTGCGACTTGCCTTCGAACGGACGTTTGCCGCTGGCCATTTCGTAGAGCATCGCGCCGAATGCGAAGATGTCGCTGCGCGCATCGGCTTCTTTGCCCTCGATCTGCTCCGGCGACATGTACTGGATTGTGCCGATCATGGTTCCCTGTGTGGTGAGGGGCGAAACCATCGGACTCGGACTGGAGAGCGTCTGGGCCGGGTTAAATGTTGGGGCGGATGAAATGGCGCTGCTCGCGGCCGTCGAACTCAACGGCTTGGCGAGTCCGAAATCGAGCAACTTCGCGCCCGATTTGGTGAGGATCACATTCCCGGGCTTCAGATCGCGATGCACGATGCCCGCGCTGTGTGCCGCCGCAAGTGCGTCTGCGATCTGGATCGCAATGTTCAAGTGCTCAGTCAACGGCAGCGCACCTCTGCGCAGGCGATCGGCTAGAGTTTCCCCGTCGAGAAACTCCATGACCAGGAAGTCGGTGCCGTCCTGCGAGCCGACGTCGTAGAGATGACAGATGTGGGGATGATTCAACGAGGAGACGGTGCGGGCTTCGCGCTCGAACCGCTGTTTGAATTCAGGGCTAAGCGAAAGATGAGTGGGGAGAATCTTGATGGCGACGATGCGGTCGAGGCGAGTGTCGGTGGCACGATAGACTTCTCCCATGCCACCCGCGCCTAGCGCAGACTGGATCTCATACGATCCGAGTTTCGTGCCAGAGGCCAGTGCCATGCGTGCGCGTAATTATAGCGTGAGCAGCACGATGCCGAGTGTACGACGATTGTGAGCGGTTGGTCGGCAACCCGGAAACTATCCATAAATGGCGTTA
>JASIKQ010000576.1 GCA_030049565.1 Candidatus Sulfotelmatobacter sp. | reverse complement strand
AGGCGAGGCGCCGTTCATCGACGCAACGCCCGTAGAGGATTCCAAGGGCGACGAGACGGGCGGCTCGGGCTGGGAGTACGTCTCCGGCTGGACATGGAGCCATCTTGTCGCAGGCACGGCGATCGCCCACTATCTTTTGTATGCGGCCAATCCCGCTAGCTGGAGGGGGCGTGTCATCAATGTGTACGCCTAGGGAACTGGCCCGGCGCTCTCTGTACGGGACTGTGACCTCCATCACATTTTCCTGTGATCCAGCTCATAAACTGGGGTAAAATTCGCTTCAGATACCCTTGCCGGGCGACCCCGCCTGGCAAGCGTGACGCAATCACGAACCTTGCGCCACGATCCTTCCGTTCGGAGGTTTTTTGGTATGGAAGATCGGGCCCCTGAAGTTTCCACGACAACCCAAACATCGCTCACTCAGTCCGCACTCATCAGAAAACGTGAAGGCCGCGGCGCCTGGGTGCTGACCGCCTATGGCATTTCCGGGCTGGCTCTTTTCGGACTATTCGCCTACTTCTTCTCCGACTATATCGCGCGCTAGCTTGAGTCATGCTGATGAACGGGCGTGCGCGCCCGTGGGAAGAGTCTTAGTGTAGCCGTGTTACAATCAGCGCCTTAGTGGTCGCTCTCCGAACGAATCCAGCGTTTCCCCGCATCGAAGATCGACGAAAAGAGACAATCCAGTGGCCAAAACCTCCCCCTCCGACGTCGCGCGCATCACCTATGCCGACGCCGGCGTGGATATCGACCGGGCCAATCGCACCAAGCAGCGCATTAAATATCTCGCGCACAAAACCTTCACGCGCGGCGTGCTCAGCGAAATTGGCGGCTTTGGCGGGCTGTTCGAGGTTGACAAAACCAAGTATCGCGACCCCGTGCTGGTTTCGAGCGTCGATGGAGTCGGTACGAAGCTAAAGATTGCATTCGCAATGAATTTGCATTCGACTGTCGGCGCTGACCTGGTCAATCACTGTGTGAACGACATTGCTGTGCAAGGCGCGGCGCCGCTTTTCTTCATGGATTATTTGGCTACGGGAAGGCTCGATCCTTCAATTGCAGAGCAGGTCGTCGAAGGCATCGCTACCGCCTGCAAGCAGAACGGCTGCGCGCTGATCGGCGGCGAAACGGCTGAGATGCCCGGCTTCTATCCCGATGGCGAATACGATCTCGCAGGCTTTATCGTCGGCGTAGTGGAGCGTGAAGCTATCGTCACCGGCAAAGAGGTGCAGATCGGCGACATCGTTCTCGGCCTACCCTCCAACGGCCTCCACACCAATGGATATTCACTCGCGCGCAAACTACTTTTCGAAGTCGGCGGTTACTCGCCCGAAGATTACGTGAATGAGATCAAGAATAAAGTCGGCAACGAACTCATGCGCACGCACAAGAGCTACTGGCCGGTAGTAAAGAAACTCATCGCGGCCAAATGCGTTTCTGCGCTGGCGCATATCACCGGCGGCGGTATCACGGAGAATCTGCCCCGCGTTCTGCCAAAAGGCACGGCGGCCGCTATCGATCTTGGCTCGTGGCAAGTCCCGCCCTTGTTCGAGCACCTGCGTCAACTCGGCAACGTTCCGCAAGACGACATGCTGCGCACCTTCAACATGGGAATTGGTATGGTACTGGTTGTTCCAGCGGCCAAGTTCCGGAAGGCGCATACCGTACTTGAACGCGCGGGCGAGAAAGCTTACACGATTGGCCGAATCGTAAAAGGCGAGCGTAAGGTCATCTATAACTGAACAGCTATTTCTGCGGCGGTGGCGGAGTCGTGTCGGGTTTCTGCTGATCCGGCTTCTGATCTTTCTGATCCGCCTTCGGAAGTTCCTGGCCCTTATACAGAATCTTCACCGTCGATCCAAAGCGCTTGTAGTCTTCGTACTTCACGATCTCGCGGATGTGAATGTCATTGAGGTTGAAATGCAGAACATCATCGGCACGCGTGTACACCGGAAACCAGTACTTGCCATCGATCTGTTGCCGCCACGTCGTGAACTTCGGGTATAGGTGTTCTTCCTTCCCCTTCTTTTTCGTATCACGAGTCTCCGGAACGGCCTGCCCGTAGGTTTTCACGATCTGAAAGTCATGATCGTCGACCCAGATGCGTCCCTGAAAATATCTTTTCTTCCCGACAATTTGTTTGGGAGCGATGTCGAAGACGTAGCAGTGCAACTCGTCTTCCTGCTGTTGACCGACATAAAGGATGTTGTACTCCGAAATCTCGTCGCTGGTGAGGACGAAAGGCAACTTATTGCGAAAGTCCTGAATGTCGCCTTCATCCAGCGAAAGCCCGCCTTTCTCCAAACTGGATGCAGGCGCGTAGACTACGTTCTCCATGCGATGTCCCTTGTCGTCAAACAGCACGTCAAACGCCTCGCGGTACTCGCCGGTGATGGTCGAGCCATCCAGCGTCATCACGTGGATATCCTGCCGATAGGTGTACTGCTCACGCGCCTCTTTGAATTCCTTCTCCTTGGCAGCGAAGCGTTGGATGATTTCCTCTGGAGTTATCCCTTTCGGCGCAGTATTTTCGAGTGGGCCTTCCTGAGCGGCAGCGGGCAAGCACAAAGAAAGCGATGCCACTAAAGCGGCAAGCGGCAGGATGACACGGCGCAACCAAATCATAACCTTTATTTTATCGAACAAACGCATTTGAGGTTGTGGCACGTGAATGCCACGCCACCAACGATGCTACATGAGGGGAAGGCGCACCGCGGCGACCCT
>JASIKQ010000575.1 GCA_030049565.1 Candidatus Sulfotelmatobacter sp. | reverse complement strand
AGAGCGCCTTCGGCGTGCATGGCATGTTGGGGAATGGTTGGGAGTGGACTTCCACCGAATTCGCGCCGTTCCCCGGATTCGAGCCGTTTCCGTTTTACCGTGGGTACTCTGCCGATTTCTTCGACGGCAAACACTTTGTCATTAAAGGCGGATCGCCGCGCACGGCCGCCTGCATGTTGCGCCGCTCGTTCCGCAACTGGTTTCAGGCCCACTATCAGTACGCGTATGCGGGATTTCGCTGCGTGAACCGCTAAACGTAGCGGCGCCGCCTGAGTTTCGGCGGCGCTTATCGAAAAGTTAAGGAGCAATCGATATGCTGGTTCACGCCATTACTCCCAACACAACTTATGAATTTGCCGCCGATGTGCGCACCGGGCTCACCAAGCCGCTGCAAAAGGAGCTGCTGTCGAAATATTTGTACGACGACGTGGGCTCCGCACTATTCGAAGTGATCAGCCACCTGCCCGAATATGGGCTTACGCGTGCGGATGAGCGCCTGCTGCGCCGGCACAGCCACGAGATTGTGGAAAGGCTGGCCACTCCCGTGGCCGTGGCCGAACTGGGAAGCGGCAGCGGCCGCAAGACCCGCCACATTCTTGAAGCTTTGTGCCGCCGGCAGCGCACCCGGTACTATCCCATTGAGATTTCGCGTTCTGCGTTGATGATGTGCGAGCGCGAACTGAGCGATATCGATTCCATCAGCATTCTCGGCTTCGAGCGCGAATATCTCGATGGCCTGCTCGAAGTCGCCGCCCATCGCAGAACCGGCCAGCATCTGCTCGTGCTTTTTCTGGGAAGCACGATCGGAAATTTCGACCGGCCCGCGGGCATTCAGTTTCTGACCGAAGTGCGGCGCATCCTTCAACCCGGGGATTCTCTCTTGCTCGGCACCGATCTGGAAAAACCAGGGGTTCAACTGCTTGCCGCCTACGATGATGAATTGGGCGTGACCGCGGCCTTCAACCTGAATCTGCTGGCGCGCGTGAACCGCCAGCTTGATGCCGATTTCGACCTGACGCTGTTCAGGCACGAAGCGAGAATCAATCATGTTGATCGCAGCGTCGAAATGCATTTGCGCTCTACTTGCAATCAGACGGTGAACATTCCGGCAGCCGAACTGTCAGTGGAATTTTCCGAGGGAGAAACCATCTGGACCGAAAGCAGCCACAAATATTCGTCCGAGGACGTATTCGTTATGGCGCGCAGCGCGGGTTTCCGATGCGACGCGCAGTGGATCGACGAGGAGTGGCCTTTTGCGGAAAATCTGCTGATCGCAGAATAATCAAATGGCCGTCCGCTGCTTCAGCAGTCGCGTGTACGCGAATGTCTTTCCTGTCTTTCGTCCTTTGTTAGCCTTTCTTAGCAACCAATTCTCCCTTACAAGCAGAAGTAAAACTTTGTAAAAGCTGGGCACTCAAGCGATTGCACCATGTAGATTGGTATGTGGGTCAATTGAAGCATATGCCAACCACACCGCGCGGGCTTTTTGCAACTGCACGCTGCACGCAGGTCGCGGCCGTCATTTTCTGCGTGTCTTTTTTCTGCGTATCTTTGTCCTTGTCCATGTCCTTGTCCTTGTCGTTGGCGTTTGCTTTGCCGGCAAATCAGCAGGCACCTCAGGCCAATGCCCCCGGTTCGGTGGTTCGCCGTATCGGCACCATCAAAGCGATCAATGGAAACATAATCACGCTTGCTCCCGATTCCGGGCCAGAGATGAGCGTAAGCGTGCAACCCAACGCGCGCATTCTTCGCACTGCGCCCGGCGAGAAAGATCTGAAGAATGCCACGCCCATTCCGTTGCAGGATTTGCAGGTGGGCGATCGTATTCTCGTCGGCGGCAAGCTTGCCGAAGATGGCTCGATCTCTGCTGCTGCCGTGGTGGTCATGAAGCTCTCAGATGTCGAGGCTAAGCATCAGCAGGATTTGCAGGACTGGCAAAAGCGCGGGGTGAACGGGATTGTCAGCGGCGTTGATCCGGCAGCTGGGAGCGTGACCATTTCGACCGCTCGTTTTCCCGCAAAAAAAGAAGTGGTAATTCACACCACTTCTGCCACGGTTATCCGCCGCTACGCGCCGGATTCCGTCAAGTTCGACGATGCGAAGCCGAGCACGCTTGCTGAAATTCGTCCCGGCGACCAGGTGCGCGCGCGCGGCAATCGCAGCGCCGATGGCAATGAATTGGCCGCCGATGAGCTGGTTTCAGGAGCATTTCGCAACATCGCCGGCACCGTGAATTCAGTCGACGCAAGTTCGTCCACAGTCAGCGTTCATGATTTATTGTCCGGGAAGAGTGTGACGATGAAGGTCGCGCAGGACTCGCAGCTTCACCAGCTTCCTCCAGAAGTTGCGCAGAGGTTCGCGACGCGGCTCAAGCGGATGGCCGGTGGTGCTCTGCCGGGCGCCACAAATGGGTCATCGACCAATGCTCAAACCTCACCCCCCGCATCCGCTCCGAGCGGAACTGCTGGCGCGGAAAATGGCGGTGCCAGACGCGCCGGCGGTGGGCCTGATTTACAGCAGATGCTGAACCGGCTTCCAGTGTTGTCATTGAGCGATCTGCACAAGGGCGATGCCGTCGTGGTTCTTTCGACCGAGGGCACGGCGGGTACGGGCAGCGTGGTTACGCTGCTGACCGGTGTGGAACCGATCCTGCGAGCGGCGCCAAACGCCAGCGGCGCCTCGATACTTACGCCCTGGAGCCTAAGTCCTCCGGCGGGCGATAACGGCGGGCCATAAGCGATGGACTTATCATGCGGCATTCAACATTTCATAAGTACGATTTGTGTCCAGGGGCGGAAGAATGGAATGCATGTGCGTAATTATTTTGCTGTTGTACTGATAACATTGACGTTGCAGCTCTGTGGGCTGCCCGGGTTTTCGCAAACGGCTGTGCTGCATTCGCAGACGTCTACACCTCAGGCCGGCGCGGGCGGCGCATTGCGAGGAACGGTCGCCGATCCCTCGGGCGCTGCCATTGCCGGCGCCACCGTCATCATGACTCCGATGGCGACCTCAGCTGCCCCGATCACAACGAAAAGCGACGGTGTGGGCGCTTATGAATTCAAAGCGCTACCTAGCGGCAAGTACTCGCTCACGGTTACGGCTCCAGGATTCTCCGTCTACGAAAATGACAACGTCGTGGTTTCCGACCAACCACTGCGCCTCAATGTGGCCTTGGCCATTGAAGTCGAGCAGCAGAAGATACAAGTTTCCGATACTGCGCCCACAGTGGATGTGAACCCGCAGAACAATGCCGGAGCCATAATTATTTCCGGCAAAGAATTGGAAGCGCTTCCCGACGATCCCGACGAACTGCTTACGGATCTTCAGGCGCTGGCCGGGCCTTCGGCGGGACCCAATGGCGGCCAGCTTTATATCGATGGCTTCACCGCAGGCCAGCTTCCGCCTAAAGAATCGATTCGCGAGATTCGCATCAATCAGAATCCGTTTTCGGCGGAGTACGATAAGCTCGGCTATGGCCGCATCGAGATTTTTACCAAACCGGGCACAGACAAGTTTCACGGCGAGTTTCTTGCGAATGGAAACGATTCCGCCTTCAACTCGCCGAATCCATTCGGCGGTGCCAACCAGCCGCCCTACGACTCGAGTTTATTTAACGGCAGCGTAAGCGGACCGATCAACAAGAAGGCATCGTTCTTCTTCGATTTCCAGC
>JASIKQ010000574.1 GCA_030049565.1 Candidatus Sulfotelmatobacter sp. | reverse complement strand
CAAATCCAACCCGCGGCGCCGGATTGAACAAATGACCTTTCATGCAACCGGCGGGCGTGTCGCCGACTCCGCACTGAACCAGCCCTAGGTCGCTCACCACACTCGGGTCTATCTGAAAAGTAACTGGATTGAAGGGTATCGGCGCCGAAGAATTGGATTTATCTAGAAGTTCCCCGTAAATTGGGTCGACCGCAAATCGCGACGAGTTGAATTGCGACGCTTCCCAATTCCATGCGTTACGGTTCTTCTCGCTATAAGTGCCAAACAAACTGACTCTCAACCCAAGATTCAGAGTTAGGTTTTGAGTTATCTTCCAGTCGTCCTGGAAGTAAGGTTCTGCGATCTGGTAACGCTGGTAATAGCGTCGTTGCGCGGAATCCTGAGTGAAGCTCTGAATGAATCCCTCCGGATTGCTGTTGGCATTGGCGTCGGATTCAAGCAGGAAATCGGCAAAAGCATTTCCTGTACTGTGGGTGAGATTGCTGAAAGTCAAAAGCCCTTGAGTGTCTCCTGAGGCAGCACCGATTGCATTGTTATTTTGATTTCGCTGCGAGTACACGTATTGCGCGCCAAACCGCAGTGTGTGTTTTCCGATCGCCTTGCCCACGTCGTCGCGCAGTGAGTAGGTTGGATTTGTATGGCCCCACGGCATGTAAGCGGGGTCGACCGCAAAGCCCCGGCCCCCATAAGCCGCGTTGGTGCCGAGAAAGTTGACCCCTGGCATCTTTCCGCCGAAACCATTATTGAAGATGTAACCCATAGCACACTGCGGCAGGCCTGTGATGGGGTCGACGCTCAGTGTGGGATCGCACTGTCCGGGAGCCGATGCGACGGGTACAAGCGGCTGATCCAGCGTCGGATTACGCTGGAACTGAGCGCCATCCGGACCATTCTGGTCCGTCAACGTAATGTTCGAGTTCACATAGCTGAGGACCAGATCGTTCAGCAGCGTTGGCGTGATGGTGTGAGTAAATCGCGCCACCAGACTGGTGCCCGGCCCGACAAAACGGTTTTGAATTGTGGGGAATGTATCGCGGACGATGCCCCACTGCGGAGTTAGTACCGAAGTATCCCAGGAGTCATGAATGTAGCGGAACGATAGTTTGATCCGATCGCTTACCGAGTGATCGATGCGAAATAGTTCCTCGCGCCAGTAAGTCGAAGGGGAGACCGTCGCGTCGTAACAACGGTTGGGGTCACTCGGATCGGGACTGGCAGAATTGTAATTGGGGAGATTGAGGTTGCATCCATAAGGAGCGTTGGGCAGAGGTATCAGGTTTGAATTCAGGATCGCCAGCGCGTTCTTGTTCACGCCGAGCGTCCCTAAGGTCAAGGGCCCTTGCAAGTGTAATAAGGGAGAGAGTCCACCGGTGCCTGACGCTTGCACGGATGGGCAATCGGGATACTGTGATCGAGAGAAACTCCCCGTGTTCAAAGGGCATACGTCACTAAAGTCAAAGTCCCGATACGCCTCTGACAGTCCCTGCGCATTGACGCCAGTTTGCAAGTTTTGCTGGACCACCCCTGATTTCAGAATCAGACCGCGCTCTTTCAACCCCGGCACCGCCTGGTTGTACTCAGTCGGAGTTTTCTCCAACCGGAATTCTTCGGAGAAAAAGAAAAATGTCTTGTTATTTTTGGCCCGGTAAATGCCAGGAATTTCGAGCGGGCCGCCGAGGGTTCCCCCGAAATCCTGACGCCGGTACAGCGGAGCTTTGCTTCCGATAGTCGTCGCAGGACCCGTTTGTCCGGGCGCCAGCGGCTCGGTGTATACAATGTCGAAGTAATTGCGCGCATTAAACGCTTCGTTCCTGAGGAAGTCGTAAAGGTTTCCATGCCACTTAGGTGTTCCGGACTTTGTCGTTACCTGCACTGTACCGGATGCGGTGCGCCCGTACTGAGCGCCGTAGTTCGATGTCAGCACCTTCACTTCCTGAATACCGTCCAAGCTGGGGTAAACCATCAGCGTGCTGGAGGCGCCGTTTAGGCCCGTATTCAGGACGTCGCTGCCATCGACCTCAAAAGTGTTGTACTCGACGCGGCCTCCATTTACGCTGTACTTCACGCTACCCACTACTCCCACCTTGGCTTCGTCCTGCCCCGTTTGATTGCTCACTCCGGGCGCGAGTGCAATGAGTTGGGTAAAGTTGCGACCGTTGAGTCCAATCGACATCACTTCCTTCTGGGTAATCGTGCCGGAAACGGTGGAGTTCTCAGTCTCCACTTCTCCAGCACCGCCAGACACCACATTCACTTCGGTTTTTTCCCCGGCCGGCTCTAGTGATGCATCCAGCGTCAACTCAAGCCCGGCAGTCATCATGATGTTGTCAAAGACTTTCGGATGGAACTGCGGTGCTGTTACGGTCAGCGTGTAAGTCCCGGGCTTGACCCAGGCGAATGAATACGTGCCTTGGTCATTGACTTCGGTTTCTCGCTTCTCCCCTGTTGCGTTGGCTAGCACTACCTTCGCATCGAGCACGACGGCACCGGTTTGTTCGGTCACCGTCCCTCGGATAAATCCCTTGCCGTCGGGGGACTTTGACTGCTCCTGTCCAGCGGCCGCGGATAGTCCAAGAAACACGAGTACCAATACTCCGATGGCTCGGGGCGGAACGCGATGCGCAGAGGACAACACTCGAAGTTGCTCGACAGCCATATGCGTTTTCGAATGCAATCGAAAAAGGGGGACCTTACGCGGTCGTTCACTCCCACAAAACGAGAGGGGACGAAACCTCAGCCCGTCGGCTTCAATCCGGGACTCAAGCCACCGAGCCGCTTCGCCACGCAGCATAGAGTGACTTTCGCAAAATAGTCAAGTAAATAAATAGACATTCTAGTATTTAGTGAAAAAAGTGCGTACGGAAGCGCATCCGGTGTGCAGACGTTTTCAATACCTGCGCAAAATTTATGCCGCGGTAATACTATTAAGTCTATTAATTTACTTGACATTCTCGAAATTCTAGCCTATGCTGCCGCTCTGTCTCACGGGCCAGCGCCGCGATTGGGCGGGAGGCTGGACCTAACTTCGAAAGCCGGGGAAAGGAATCAACGACTATGTCATCCAACAAATCGATTCTTGCAGGTTTGGTGTTAGGCGTGATTGCAGTCATCGCGCCTCATGCAAGAGCCACAACAACTCCAGAGGCCACCATTGCGGGATCCTCCGCCATGTGGCAGACAGTCGCACTGGCCGCCTATGAGGAAGCCGGAACTGACGCCGGGCACTGGACCAGCGCTTCCAATGTCATCGATCTTACTGATACTCGGGTAACCCCCAACAACGTCGACGCCGGTACCATTTGGATCGTCTGGAACAAGGCTGGTACGAAGGTGTGGTCTTACACCAAGGTTGACTCGGTCGTTGGCATACGCTGCTATTTTGCCCAGCCGCACTGCAGCGTCAGCGCCACGTCAGCGAATCTCTCGGGCAGTGGTTCGAATCAGATCTCGTCTACCTTGTGGGGAGCCGACCAAGCTCTGCCTGCAAGCGTGCTCGCTTTGTTCACGACCGGAACTCCGGCGAACGTGGCAGCGACCGTAGTCCGTCCTGAGGATGCGGCGTTCATCACTTGCCGCGTCAATTCGCTACTCGGGGCCGGAACGTACGGCGGCGCAGCCAGCGATGGACTGGATGGCCTGGGATACAATTCTGTCAACGCCTCCGGCGTTTGCCCGGCGAATGGCCTCGGCCAGTCCTCCGGCGCATACGTCGGGACTCCCATCAAGAGCGGCTACCCAGGCAGCACTGGTCAAGCCAACGTTCTCGCATTTAACATTTCGGGGGTCGACCCTCTCACGGGTGATACCATACCTGCCTTCACCGTTGAGAACTTGGGAGCGGCGCCGCTCGTCTTCATTACCGAGCGCAATGAGGGTCAACTTAATAGTCTGACTAGCGCCACTCCTGATCAGCTACAACAAGCATTCTCGGGCGCCAACTGCGATGCCAGCGCCTTCGGCCTGGCTGCCGGAGGAATTAATATCTTCCTGAATGAGGGCATTTCCGGGCAGGCGAACGTCGCCGAGGCAACCTTATTCCGTGGTCCCACGGTTTATACCGGTTCCGGCACGGGTGCGGTGCTCGGATTGAGCCAGGAGGCCAACGTAGCCGTGGGCGGGGTCGTCAGCAACCCACTGGCAGGACAGTCAGGAACTTGCCTCGCGGGCGCCGGCGCTCGCTACCGCGCGATTGGCTCCAGCGAAGAAGTGAAGGCAGTCCAAAACTCTTCTGCTAAATTTGGCGGCCGGGACGGGATCGGTTACAACATCTTCAGTTACGGGAATGTCAGCTCCATCGCCAACAACACTGCCTATGGTTACATTCAGTTGGATGGTGTCGATCCGCTTTTCGCTTCCTATTCCGGGGGCGATCCCGGAGAGCCTGGAAGCGGAACACTACCCGGAGCACAAAACCTGCCTGCGGCCTGTGCTGGAGAGTTTCCCTGCCCGGAAAAAGACATCTGGACTGGTGGACTTTCTTTCCCGAATCTTCGTAATGGCACCTACGGCTCATGGACAGTTTATCGCTTTGTTTCCAACGGGGCCGGGCTGACCGCGGCAAAGAGTCTGGTTACTAAATCGCAGACCTTTGTGGTCACATCGGTTCCAGATTATGTTCCGGCTAAGAAAATCGTCG
>JASIKQ010000573.1 GCA_030049565.1 Candidatus Sulfotelmatobacter sp. | reverse complement strand
ACGCTGATGACGCTTGCCGATATGTCGGTCATTACCGCAGAAGTCAAGATCGATGAAACCGACATTGTGAATGTGCGTCCGGGTCAGCCCGCCGACGTCACCATCGACGCCATCCCCAAGAAGGTGTTTCACGGCACGGTTTCGCAGATCGGAGACAACGCCATTGTTCGCTCCACTGGCATAGCCACATCGCAGGAAACCAGCAGCAGCGAAGAGGCTAAAGATTTCAAGGTGGTCGTGACTTTAACCGACGCGCCGCAGGACTTGCGTCCCGGCCTTTCCACGACTGCGAAAATCACCACCGCTGCACGCAGCAATGTGTTATCCATCCCGATTCAGGCTCTATCGGTTCGCACCAAAGCACAGTTGGCGCAGGAACATTCCGGTACAGGTTCGGTGCATGCTGCAGCACCCGCTCCGAAAGAAACCGCATCCAACAGCAAGGACGCAAGAGAGGACGTGCAAGGTGTTTTCGTCATCCGCAACAAGAAGGCGGAATTCGTGCCCGTGACCACCGGGATTACTGGGACGACCGATATCGAAGTGGTCAGCGGCTTGAAAGAGGGGGACGAAATCATTACCGGCAGCTACAAGGTCTTGCGTACGCTGCGTTCTGGCAGCAGTGTAAAGATCGACAATTCCGCGCCCAAGAAGGACGAGCAGGAAACATAACCTTCGGCTGCTTCATCCGTCCAACTGGCAGCCAGCCTGGGTTCGGCAAATAAAGTTGGATTTGAAGTCGATTTTTTTAAGAAGGCCGATTTTCAAAAAGCTTTCGGAGTCGAATCTAAATTCGGAGACCCTGGTGGCACCGGAGCAGGAGAAAAATATGGCAACCGCCGAAGTAATCAGCATGCCTGCCAATGGAGTCTCTGCGCCGCCGCAATCCTGCATGATTGCCGCCGAGGACCTTTGGAAAACCTATGACATGGGCTCCGAGCAGCAGGTGCACGCTCTCCGCGGGGTCAACGTTCGCATGGATCGCGGGGAATATGTCGCCATCATGGGGCCTTCGGGTTCGGGCAAGTCCACGCTGATGAACCTGATCGGCTGCCTCGACACCCCTACCAAAGGCGAATACTGGCTGAACGGCCAGCTGGTCAGCGAACTTGACGACGACGAACTGGCGCGGATTCGCAATAAAGAAATCGGCTTCGTCTTCCAGACTTTTAATCTGCTGGCGCGCGCCACTGCGCTGCACAATGTCGAGCTGCCGCTCATCTATGCGGGGGTTCCCACCGACGAGCGTATCGAGCGCGCCCAAGAGGCGCTCAAGTCCGTGGGCATGGAATCGCGCATGACGCACAAGCTCAATGAGCTTTCCGGCGGTCAGCGCCAGCGCGTCGCGGTAGCGCGCGCTCTGGTGAACCGGCCTTCAATCATCCTGGCGGACGAGCCCACCGGCAACCTCGATTCCGCCACCGGAACCGAGATCATGACTCTTTTCGACCACCTCCATTCCGAAGGAAACACCATTGTGCTGGTTACTCACGAGCACGACATCGCCGAATACGCGCACCGCGTCATCCACATCAAGGATGGATTAGTCGAGCGCGACGAACGCAAGAAATAATTGGAATGGTTCTTAGTCGCTAACCCGCATGATCGGAGGCAGAAAAATGCGTTCGTCATGTGCGGTTATTCCACAGCTTATTCTTGGCTTGTCGGTCGTTCTGGCAAGTTCCCCACTCGCATTCGCGCGCGAACGCGGTCCCCGCGTCGAGGTCGTTTGTCCTTCAGCTCCCATACCGGTCAGGCTGGCTGAAAAGGATGTTCTGGTATATGAGCTGCACATTACCAACTTCGACTTGGTGCCGCTAACGTTAAAGCGAGTAGAAGTTTTCACCGACCCGGAGAACACTCAGTCGATCAAGACGCTCTCAGACAAAGCCCTGTCCGATGCTATGATCGAGATTGGCCAGAAAAGCGGTTCGACAGCTTCTCCAACCATAGTGCCCGGCAATCGCGCTGTCCTTTTCATGTGGGTCGAACTTGCCCCGCATTCGACGACACCCGCGCGCCTGCTGCATCGCATGATTTTTGCAACTCCGGCTGAAGATGTATCGGCGAATAATCCAGCCGAGTCCACGCTGGAAAATTTCCCGATTTCAGTGAGCCGTGATGCCGTTCCAGTCGTGGGCTCGCCGTTTGATGGCGGGGTGTGGGTCGCGGGGGATGCTCCTGGAAACGATTCCGGGCACCGCCGCAGCATTTTGGCGATCGACGGCCATATCTACTCTCCCGAGCGCTTTGCCATTGACTGGGTAAAGGTCGGACCGAACGGCGATTCTCATCATGATGGAACCAATCGCAATGAAAACTTTTGGGGCTACGGCGAGCCGATTCATGCGGTGGCCGACGGCGAAGTTACACGGGTCGTCGACGGAATGCCGGAAAACAAAACACGCGTCGTGCCTCAGCCAGTCACGCTCGATAACATCGCAGGCAATTATGTAGTGCTCCGAATCTCCGCCATTCGCTACGCCACATACGCCCACCTGCAACCTGGGAGCATCAAGGTTCATGTGCACGACCGCGTGAAGCGTGGAGACATTCTTGCGCGACTGGGCAACAGTGGGCAGGCAACCGGCCCGCACTTGCACTTTCAGGTCACCGACGGAAATTCGGTTCTCGAATCAGAGGGAGTTCCGTTTGTCTTTGATAAATTTACAGATCTTGGTCCCGGCTCCGATTACGAGCTCAATAAGCACACCTCGACTCCGCGCTCAGCTTCGATTCCTGGAAAGGATGACGTAGTCGAGTTCAAATCGGAAACGAAATAATCCACGGTCTTTACTGAGACATGGAAAATCTGCCAAACGCAGAGCTCATCGCAGATCCAGCGGGTGCCTCGAAAAACGAACGCCGGCTTTCCCGAGAAATAATCTCCAGCAACATGACGCCCGCATGGCTTATGGCGGGCATCGCCGTTTCGCTTCAGTTGACGACCAACGGCCGCTATGGATATTTTCGCGACGAGCTTTACTATCTCGCCCTCTCTCATCACCTCGCCTGGGGATACGTGGATCTCGCGCCTCTGGCGCCGTTGATGCTGCACGTGCAGGGATTTCTCTTCGGATATTCGCTGCATGCCATTCGATTCCTCCCCGCGCTGGCGTTCGCGGCAGAGATCGTGCTCACGGGCTTCATCACTCGGGAGCTCGGCGGCAAGCGCTTCGCAATCCTGCTGGCCTGCATTGGTGTGCTCGTGGCTCCCGTTATCCTCGGCAATGCGACCCGCTTCTCGATGAATCCCTTCGAGCCCTTGTTCTGGATGGGGGCAATCTATTTCCTGCTGCGCGCGATCAATGGCGCCCGGCCGGATTTGCTCGTGTGGGTCGGTCTGCTGGTGGGACTCGGGATTGAGAACAAGCATTCCACGGCGTTCTTCCTGATCGCCTTGCTGCCCGGGCTGCTCCTGACTCCGGAAGGTCGCCTTTTTCGCACCAAGTGGCTCTGGATGGCCGCCGTCATCATCGCGCTGCTCTGCCTGCCCAACCTGATCTGGCAATACCTGCATGGATTTCCAACCTGGGTCGATCTCAGCAACGTAAAGAAGATTCACAAGAACGTTGAACTGCCGCCGCTGCCTTTCCTGAAA